>CAZEYV010000048.1:0-2505 GCA_964516705.1 uncultured Chthoniobacter sp. | reverse complement strand
GCCCCCCCCCCCCGCCACATACCCCGCCCAAGCCGCCAAACCGGCCAACCAAGCCGGAGCCCCCGCCGCCGCCCCCGCAGGGATCGCCGCGATGAAATAAACCACCCCCAACCCGAAGGCCGTGATCAAACCGCTCCAACTCATCGACTCCCACCATACCCGATTCCCGCGGAATTCCACACTTGTAGCGTCGCCGTCCCCGGCGACGTCCGTTTCCGAAGACAACCGGCGGCGGGGACGCCGCCGCTACAGCTCCACTCAAGTTTCCGCCCTCTCTGCGTTCTCTGCGCCCTCTGCGGTTTCCATCTCCCACCGCACCCGATAGACTCCCGCATCACCGATGGACCCGAAATCCGCCGCCACTGACATCGCCCGCCGCCTGCAACAGGCCGGTCACACCGCCTATTTCGCCGGCGGCTGCGTGCGCGACGAACTCCTCGGACTCGACCCGCACGACTATGACATCGCCACTTCGGCCAAACCGGCCGAAGTGCAGGCACTTTTCCCCCACACCCAGGCCGTCGGCGCCCACTTCGGTGTTATCCTTGTCATGGAACACGGCCGCGCTTTCGAAGTGGCCACCTTCCGCTCCGACCACGAATACCTCGACGGACGACGGCCCGAGATGGTCACTTTTTCCACGCCCGAAGACGATGCCGCGCGCCGCGATTTCACCATCAACGGCATGTTCCACGATCCGGTGGCGGAAAAATTCATCGACTTCGTCGGCGGCCGCGAAGATCTCGCCTCGCAAACCCTCCGCGCCATCGGCGATCCCGTGGCCCGCTTCCGCGAAGACAAACTCCGCCTCCTCCGCGCCGTGCGCTTCGCCGCGCGTTTCGGCTACGAGATCGATCCGGCCACGTGGGATGCAATCAAAGCGCACGCCGCCGACATTCATGCGGTCAGCGCCGAACGCGTCCGCGAGGAACTAGTCAAGATCCTCGCCCATCCCAACCGCGTCCGCGGTTTCGATCTCCTCGACCAAAGCGGACTCCTCAAAGAAATCCTCCCCGAGATTGAAACCCTCAAAGGCTGCGAGCAACCCCCACAATTTCATCCCGAAGGCGACGTCTTCGTGCACACCCGCGCTATGCTTGAGCTCCTTCCGCCCGAAGCGCCCGCCACCCTCGCCCTCGCCGTTCTCTTCCACGACATCGGCAAGCCCCCGACCTTCCGCTACCACGCCGATGAAGACCGCATCCGTTTCAGCGGACACGACCGCGTCGGTGCCTCCATGACCGAAAAACTGATGGAGCGCCTCCGCTTTTCCCGTCACGAGATCGACCGCGTGTCGGAAGCCGTCCGCCAGCACATGGTTTTCAAGGACGTGCAAAACATGCGCACCGCCAAATTGAAGCGCTTCATGGCCCGCGAAGGCTTCGACGAGGAACTCGAACTCCACCGAGTGGACTGCCAAAGCAGCCACGGAGCCCTCGACAACTACGATTTCCTCAACACCAAGGCCGAAGAATTCGCCAACGAGCCCCTCATCCCGCCTCCGCTCCTCACCGGCCACGACCTCATGGCCCTCGGCTGGAAACCCGGCCCCCACTTCGGCCCCATCCTCGAATCCATCCAAACCGCCCAGCTCGAAGGCACGCTGACTACGAAAGAAGAAGCCTTGGCGTGGCTAAAGACCAATCACCCTATTTGAAATTTCAAATCTGAAATCCAAAAAACCATGACCTACCAGCGCTTCGAGGATCTACCGGTGTGGAAAGCCGCCATCGAGCTGGCCGAGGGCTGCGAAGACTTCATCTTGGCCGCCAAAGAACGCATCACTTGGTCCAAACGTGATCAACTCGACCGCGCCTCTCTCTCCGTCTCGAACAACATCGCCGAAGGCTTCGAGCGCGGAACGACCAACAAACTCCTCAATTTCCTCTACATCGCCCGAGGCTCCGCCGGCGGAGTCCGCTCGATGCTCAACTACTTCGAGCGCCGCCCAGCACTCAAAGATTTCCAATCACAAATTTCAAATTTGAAATCCCAAGCCGAGTCCTGCTCCCGCCAGCTTCGTGCCTGGGCCGACTCCCTGCAAAACTCCCCAATCAAAGGCCAACGACACCTCAACAATGCAGTGCGCACTCGCGACGAGCAGCGTAAGAAAGCCGACTCCTTCCTCGAAAAGCTCAACGCTGCTCTGCCCGATGGACACCCCGCGAAGAAAACGCCAAAACGCCCCTAGTCCCCATGTCCTCCATCCAAGAAGTCACCACTCTCCTCGAGCAATCCTTGCGCGCCCGCCGTTCTCTCCTCGGGAGCACAAGAACCGGCGTGACCCGCGAGTCTCTCGCGCGCCTGACGAAAACACCCGCACCACAACCATCTCAAATTTCAAATCTGAAATCTGAAATCTCTCGTTCAGCGCAGCTCGCTGCACTGAACGAGACCGTCCGCTCCTGCCGCCAATGCGAGCACCTCGCCGCCACGCGCACCCAGACCGTCTTCGGCACCGGCAACCCCAACGCCGACCTCATGTTCGTTGGCGAAGCTCCCGGC
>CAZEYV010000047.1:0-39672 GCA_964516705.1 uncultured Chthoniobacter sp. | reverse complement strand
AGCCCGCGGCTTTCGAGGAGAGTGCCGAGCGAGGCCGCCGCCAGGCCCTTGCCGAGAGAACTTACCACCCCGCCCGTGACAAAGATTGTTTTCACGGGGGCAGAACCCTAGCAGGCCGCTTGGGGTTTGGACATGGAATAACGTGTGCCTCGACCCCGGCTGGTCGCGGCGGGAAAAATAAAGCGAATGGCAAGAGAAGTGTGCGTCGCCTAACGTCGGGATGAGGCAAGACGATCCCGCATCGGCCGACGCAAGCCGAGGGTGCGCTTGGTGTAGCGAAGCAGACGCTTGCGCGAAGGCCACAGCATGACGGCGAGGAAACCGGCGACAGCCAGAAACGCCGGGGGCTCGGGGATGGCAGTGACGGTGAAGGTACGGCCGTCCCAACTCGAACGGAAACCGCGGTCGAAGGTGAACAGGTCCCGGTTGCCGATGGACGAGGTGAGATCGGAGCCGAAGCTCAGGGTGTTGCCCAAACCGAAATTCCTGATCGTGAGCAAAGCACCCGGCGTGTAGGTGCCGAAGCTGAAGGTGCCGGCCGCCCCGGTGCCGAAGTCCAGGAAGGAAGGCGAGGAGACGGTCAGATTGCCGAACACCTCGCTGGCCCCGCGGCCACGGGTGATGGTGCCGCCGGAAAGGGACACCGCGGCCGAGTCGTTGACTTGATCGCTTCGCGAAACGAGGAGCGTGGCGCCGGCGGCGACGGAGACGGACACCACCGCGCCGGCTGCCGCGCCGGCGGTGGCGGCCAGATCGAGCAGGCCTCCCCGCACGGCGACCGCCCCGGTGTAGGTGTTGCTGCCGGTGAGGGTCAACGTGCCTGCGCCGAGCTTGGCCAGACCGCCGGAGCCGCTGATACCGCCGTTGAGAGTGGTGTTGAAAGCCCCATCGACGGACAGCAGGAATCCGGCATTGGTGATATGACCGAGGCTGCTGAACACAAGATGGTTGCTCAGCGCATGGAAAGTTTGCGCGCCGTCGAGGGTGATGCCGTTGAGGTTGACGGTTTGCGTGTTCGCACTGCTGTTGGTGATACCGTGGCGCAGCGCGATGGCGTTGCCGTTGAGCGTAAAAGCCCCGGCACCGGCCGCGAAGACGATGCTCCGGAACGAACCCGCGTTGATGTTGTTCGTGTTGTCCGCGAGCCCCCTGTTGCCTGCGAAAACCAGCACGGAACCGTCAGCTGGAACGGCGCCGCTCCAGTTTCCCGCCTGGCTCCACTGGTTGCGATTGGCGCTGGAGCCCGTGGTCTGATTGCCGGTCCAGGTATTGGTTGCCGTCTGCGCCCGGGCGATGTCCGCGGTTCCGGGAAGCACGAGAAACATTGCGCCCAGTCCCGCGAGGCGTACGGCGGCGGCACGTTTGACCCGTGATGACCGGCGTCGCGTTGCCACCACAGCGGTGCGTTCGAAGCCAGGTTGCGCAAGGTGCGATGCGGTGAGGCCGGCGTTGCCGGTGACGAAGGTGTTCCGAAGTTCCATAATGCGGCGCCATTGGAGCGGGCCGCAGGAAGGCGCAACATGGGGTGAACTGCGCTGGGTTGAACCGCCCAGTTATTATCGGTGCACGGCGGCCGCAGCCGGCCCGGCGGCGCAAACGCCGCGGCTACAACCCGCCCAACGCGCGCTCGGCTTTGGCCACGTCGGCCGGGACGTCAACGCCGACAGAAGCCTTCCTCACCACGATCACGCCGAGGGACACGCCGTTTTCGAGGGCGCGCAGTTGCTCGAGCTTTTCCGCTTTCTCGAGCGCCGTCGGTTTCCATTGCACGAACTCGAGCAAGACTTTGCGGCGGTAGCCGTAGATGCCCTGGTGGCGGAGATATTTGATGCCGCCCCGCCCGCCGCGGTCATGCGGAATGACACTGCGGGAAAAATAAAGCGCGCGGCCGGCAAGGTCGGTGACAACTTTGACCACGTTGGGATTGCGCACATCGGACGGATCGGTCACGGGATTGGCGGCGGTGACCATGCCGAGTTTCGGGTTGTCTTGCAGCGCGCGCACCAGACGGTCGATGGTCGCGGGCGCGATATCCGGTTCGTCGCCTTGGACATTGAGGATGATCGGCGCGGATTTGAGTCTTTTCGCCACTTCGGCCAAGCGGTCGGTGCCGGTCGGATGTTTGGGCGAGGTCAGCGCGACTTCGGCCCCGAAGTCAAAGGCGACCCCGGCGATGCGCATGTCGTCGGTCGCGATGATGACGCGATCGACGAGCTTGGCCCGTTGCGCGCGCTCCCACACGTGTTGCACGAGCGGCTTGCCGCGCAGTTCGACCAGCGGCTTGCCGGGAAAGCGCGTCGAGGCCCAGCGGGCGGGGATGATGGCGGTTACCCCGGACATGCTGCCTCCCGCAGAATAAATTCCGCCGCGTAGCCGATGTCCGGCACGACCGCATCCGCACCGCAACCGAGATGGTCCTTGCCGTGTCCGGTCTCGACCAGCACGGTGCGCAGTCCGGCGTTCCGGCCGCACTCGATGTCGGAGGTTTTATCCCCGACCATCCACGAGCGGGAGAGATCGAGCCCATGCTCGCGTGCGGCTTCCTCGAGCATGGCGGTCGAGGGTTTGCGGCGTGCGCTCGGCTGGTCCGGCGTGCTTTCATCGTAATAGGCGGCCGTGATCTCCGCGGGCTTGAGTTGCCAGAGCACCTCTTCGTGCACGCGACGGTAGTCGTCATGGGTGAAATACCCGCGCCCGATCCCGCTCTGGTTGGTCACGATGACCAGGACGAAGCCCGCCGCCGACAACTTGACCAGCGCCTCGGCCGCTCCCTCGATGGCGCGGACTTGCGAGGGATTCGCGCAGTAGTGGACCTCATGGATGAGGGTGCCGTCGCGGTCGAAGAAAACGGCCGGACGGTCAGCGGGCATGGTTTTCGAAGCTGGCGAGAAGTTCGTCCGGGGTCAGCGTGGCTGTGCCGAGCTTGCCGACCACGACACCGCTGGCGTGGTTGGCAATTTCCGAAGCCTCGACCGGCGAGGCCCCCGCGCAGAGGGCCAACGTGTAAAGTGCGATGGCCGTGTCGCCCGCGCCGGATACGTCGAAGACCTCGCGCGCGCGGGTCGGCGTGTGGTGGCGCCGGCCGTCCTTGGTGAAAAGCATCATGCCGAGTTCGCTCAAAGTGACGAGCAGCTGATCGGCATCCCATTTGGCGAGGAGAGATTCGCCGACTTGGAGCAGCTGCCGGTCCTCCAGCGGGTGGGCTGCGGGTTCGCTCCACGGGACGCCGGCGGCGGCGAAGGCCTCGTGGCGGTTGGGCTTGATGACGGTCGCGCCGCGCCAGGCGAGCGGATTGCCGGGATTCGGATCGACGGCCACCACGCAACCGGCGTCGCGGGCGCGGCCGATGATGGCCGCGGACATTTCCTCGTCGAAAAATCCTTTGCCGTAGTCCTCGAGGATGACGCCATCCGTTTCCGGCAGGGCGTCTTCCAGCGCGGCGAGCAAAGCCTTGCGTTGGGCCGGCCCCGCGGGTTCGGCCAGTTCGCGGTCGACCCGCACGACCTGCTGCGTGCGCGCGATGATGCGCGTCTTCACCGTGGTCGGACCGGCGCGGGTCACCACGCCGGCGGTCCCGATGCCGCCGGCGGCGAGCAAGTCGCGCAGGCGGGCGCCGGCCGCGTCCTCGCCGGCCAAGCCGAGCACGGACGTCCGGGCCGTGAACTCGTGGAGGTTGCGGGCCACGTTGGCCGCGCCGCCCGGGTAGAAGGTCTCGCGGTCGACGGCCACGACCGGCACGGGAGCCTCGGGCGAAATGCGCGAGACCTTGCCCCAGATGAACTCGTCGAGCATGAGGTCGCCCGCGACCAGAACGCGACGGCCGGACATTGCCCGGATGATTTCCTGCAAGCGCGCGGCGCTGGGCACATGTTCCACAGCCGGCTTTTTATGCTTTATCTCGGGGGCTTCCCAAGTGAAATTTCTCTCAATCGTGATTCCGCGCCTTCTTTTCGTCCTGCTGTTCGGCCTCTCCCCCGCCGTCGCGCAGAAGCCGGACAAGTCGATCGATCTCGGGCAATTCCCGGCCGACACCATCGAGAATGTCGTTGTCCCGGTGCCCAGCGAAATTTTCGCCGTTCTCGACAAACTCGGCAACCCGAACTGGCGCGCCCAGCTCGGACCGGAAAAAAACTACCCCGCGAGCCCGAACCGCGCACAGGTCGCCCTCCTGCTCGGCACGGTCATTGCCGACGGTTTTGTCGCGGTGGAAGCCGAGGACAGCGAGCGCGTGAAGGAAATCGGCCGCAATGTCCTGACCCTCGCCGAGGCCATCAACGTGCGCAAATCCGTGGTGGCCCGCAGCAACAGCATCATCCAGAAGGCCGATGCCCGCGAATGGAACGCGGTGCGCCGCGAGTTCGACGGCGCGCTGCAGGATGTCAACAAAGCCATGATCGAATTGAACGACGAACAACTGGCCCAATTGGTCAGCCTCGGCGGCTGGCTGCGCGGCACCGAAGTCCTCACGTCAATTGTGAAGGAAAAATACTCCCGCGACCGGGCCGAACTCCTCTACCAGCCGCTGCTCGTCGACTATTTCAGCGGCCAGCTCGACCGGATGAGCCCGCGCCTCCGCGGCCAGCCGCTGGTCGGCGAAATCCGCCGCTCCCTCGGCCGCATCGGCCCCCTCATCAAAAAATCCCCGCCCGACGGCATCACCCCCGAGACGGTGGCCGAAATCAACGACCTCTCGGTGCAGATGGTGGATTTGATCCGCGCCAAAGCCGGCCGACCATGAAACTCCTCGCCCCCGCTTACCGCCGTTCCGCCGCCGCCATCCTCGCGCTCCTCCTCGTCGCGCCCGCGGCCCGGGCATTCGTGGACGACGCGCTTTCGTTCGCCTACGAGGCAGCCAATCCCTACGCCGAGCGCGGCTGGATCATCCGCGAGGACGCCTGGGGCGGCGACCTCGGTGCGGGCGACAAAAAGCGCGTGGCCGCCCAGCTTTTCCGCGGCAACAGCTACATGTTCTTCCTCGCCACCGACGTGGACAACGCCAGCCTGCGCGTCAACATCTACGATGCGCAAGGCAACTTGGCGGAAAGCAAGTCGTGGCAGCGGGGGCGCTTTGCCTACGCCGAAATCAAGCCCCGCTCGACGGGAACCTACTACGTCATCGTCGAAATCACCTCCTCGCCGGAAGAACGCACCGGCTGGGCGCTGGTCTACGGGTTCCAGCGGAAATAACCGCTTGATGGAGAGCACGACGCTCCATTTCGACAACGCCCGCGCCGCCTCCGCGCTCTACCACAACGACGAGCGTTTGCTCCGGGAGTTGGAACAGCGCCTCGGCGTCCAGGTCGCCGCGCGCGAAGGGTGGATCCGCATCGAAGGCGACAAAGCCAAGACCGCCCGGGCCGCGCAGGTCTTCACCGAACTCGACGAGGCCCGCCGCGGGGGCGCGGTCATCGGCAAACAGGAATTCCGCTACGCCCTGCAAACCGCGGAGGAAGGCGCAACCCCGACCCGCATCACCGAACTCGCCGCCGAGCGCATCGTCTGCTCGCCGCGCAAGCCGCCGGTCATCCCGAAAACACCCGGACAACGCGACTATGTGCGCGCCATCCGCGAGCACGACATCGTCTTCGGTGTCGGGCCGGCCGGCACGGGCAAGACCTACCTCGCCATGGCCATGGCCGTGGCCGCGCTGAAGAAAGAGCAGGTCGGCCGCATCGTCCTGACCCGCCCCGCCGTCGAGGCCGGCGAGGCCCTCGGTTTCCTGCCCGGCGCGCTCGAGGAAAAAATCCTGCCCTACCTTCGCCCGCTTTACGACGCACTTTATGACATGCTAGAAACCGACGAGATCCAGAAATTCATGGACCGCGGCGTCATCGAGATCGCGCCGCTGGCCTACATGCGGGGACGCACCCTCAACCAGTCGTTTGTCGTCCTCGACGAAGCCCAGAACACGACGGCCGAGCAGATGTTCATGTTCCTGACGCGACTGGGCAACGAATCGAAATGCGTCATCACCGGCGACCGCACGCAAATCGACCTGCCGCGGCACAAGCGCTCGGGTCTGCTCGAGGCGCTCGAAATCCTGCAGGACGTGGAGGGCCTCGCCATCCGCAGCTTGAGCCGCCGGGACGTGGTCCGCCACCCGCTCGTGCAAAAGATCATCAATGCCTACGAGCAGCACCGCGAATCGGCGCCGGAGGCGTGAGTTTCCGGAAAACTTGTTCCGGCGGTCATAGACCCCAGCGACAACTGCTGATATAGAGGTCCGCCCATGTTTGCACCCACTCTCCTCGTCCTTGCCGCCGGCAGGGGCAGCCGTTACGGCGGGCTCAAGCAACTCGATCCGGTCGGACCCGGCGGCGAGACGTTGCTGGATTACTCCGTGCATGACGCCCTGCGCGCCGGGTTCGACCGCGTTGTCTTCCTCATCCGGCGCGACATCGAGAAAGACTTCCGCGCCATGATCGGGGCGCGCTACGAAGGAAAGATCGCCACCGGTTACGCGTTCCAGCAACTCGACGACCTGCCGGCCGGCTTCACGCCGCCCGCCGGACGCGCCAAGCCGTGGGGCACCGCCCACGCCATCTGGTGCGCGCGCGACTCGATCACCGCGCCGTTCGCCGCGATCAATGCCGACGACTTCTACGGAGCGGATGCCTTCCGGCGTCTCGGCCGGTTTCTCTCGGAGATCGATCCGTCCGCCCACCCCGCGACCTTCGCCATGGCCGGTTACCGTCTGGACAAAACCCTGAGCGAGCACGGCACGGTGGCGCGGGGCATCTGCGAGGTCGGCGCGGATCATCTTTTGCGCGGGGTGGAGGAGGTGACCGATCTCGCCCGCCGCGCGGACGGGGCCATTGCCGCGGGCGACCGCACCTTCGCGCCGGACACACCGGTCTCGATGAATTTCTGGGGCTTCACGCCGCGGATTTTC
This sequence comes from uncultured Chthoniobacter sp., assembly GCA_964516705.1. Taxonomy (GTDB): domain Bacteria; phylum Verrucomicrobiota; class Verrucomicrobiia; order Chthoniobacterales; family JACTMZ01; genus JACTMZ01. The sequence goes on along the minus strand of CAZEYV010000047.1, from coordinate 32,780 downwards.
CCGCTGCTCGAGGAGGTCCTGCGAAATTTTCTGGCCCAACATGCCGCCAGCGAGAAGGCGGAGTGTTACATTCCGTCCGCCGTGGCGGAGATGATCGCCGGCGGCACGGTCACGGTGCGCGTGTTACCGACCGAGGCCGCGTGGTTCGGCGTGACTTACCGCGAGGACCGCGCGCGGGTGGTGGCAAGCATTGCCCGGCTGGTGGCCGACGGCGCTTACGCGGCATCAGCGGACTGACCCGGGATCCTGCGGGGGCGGTGAACCCGCCTCCCACGGCATCCCGAGGTGCGGCAGATCGACCTCGCCGAACGGCGTGGCGATGTGCCCGCCGCGTTTGGGATACGCTTTGCGTTCGACCAACTGGCGGACGGCCAGCCGGTCGTGGATGGCGGCCGCAATGGCGCGGCCCGTCCGCTTGCCGTCCTGCGTGACACCCTTGAACCCGCGCGAGGCGGTCGAGACCGCGCCGCTGGCCATGCTGGCAGCGGCGGGCAACACGACAACCGGGGCGGAGATGGGCGCGGTGACCAGCGCGGCGACCAGTCCCGGTTCCATATTGCTGCCACCGGTGGTGTTGAAGGTGAGCCAGGGCTTGTCCGCCGATTTGGCGAGATTGAAGACGCGCACGGAGGTGTCCAGGTAAGAGCGGCCGAGGCCGAAGCCGATCCCGAGGCGCAAAGCGCGGCTGCCTTGTTGCGTGCGGAGCAGACGTCCGTCGATGAGCAGACCCGAGGCGGGCAGCTTTTCACCGTCGCCGGCGACCCGGCCCGGGGCGATCCAGCGGGAGGACCGCGTGAAAATTCCGTCGGCGATGAGTTGTCCGACGCGATGCCGCACATCCTCGCCTTTGTTCGGCGTGGCCACTTCGAATTCCGCGCCGTCCGGCACCTCGAAGAGACGCACGTAAACGGCAGGCGGGGGCGCGGTCGGAGCCAGCGCGGCATCCTCGCGTTCCCCGGTCACGCTGACCGAGGAACACCCTCCGGCGAGGAGCGCCAGCAGGACAACGGGCCACTGATTTTTCATGGCTGCAACTCGAGGCGCGCGTAACGTCCGCGCGCATGGAAATCGGGGCGCCCCGTCTGTCCGGGAAAAGACGACAAGACGGGCGTGCCGCCCGGCTCCGCGTAATCGTAACGTCCGGCCAGAATTTCCCACGTCTGCTCCCCGGGGTTCCCGGCGGGGGCCGGCCAGGGAATCGAAAGCACCGCGCGCCATCCGCCGTCGACCGGCCCGGCGCGGACCTCGCCGCCGGACGCAGGAGGCGCCGCCCGGCGGTAAGCGCGGAACGCATAGACCGTTTTCCTCCCCGCCGGCGTGGCGTGCACTTCCACGTAGCCGGGCTGGCCGCGGCGTCCAAGAAACACCTCCACCACGTCACCCAGCTTGAAATGATCGAGGCCGTCCCGCGTGCCGGGCGACACCACCGAGTCGTCGCGGCAGAGGAATTCGACGAAGAGAGCCGAGCCGTTCCAACGGGCGCGCACTTCGGCCGGGGCGGCCACCGTCCCGGCCACACCCCGGAGCACGGCCGGCGGCGCGGCGGCCCAGCCCGAGCGGTCACTCCACGCCCGGTCCAGATCGAGCCCCGGCGCGGCAACGCCGGTCAGCACGGGCGGCGTTGCGCCGGCGGACCAAGCGGCGAGCAGGAGCATGACTGTTAATGGACGGATCACGGGCGGGGCGCCAAATTAAAATGACAAAACGGCGTCCCGCGTTGAAGATGGCGGGAGTCGACGGGGCGTAGCTTAGCTTGGTAGAGCGCCTGGTTTGGGACCAGGAGGTCGCAGGTTCAAATCCTGCCGCCCCGATTTATCCATGGCCATCAGTTCGGCCACGGTGACAAAGCGGAATCCGCGTCCGAGGAGCTGGTCGAGGGTCGGGGGGACGGCCGCGATGGTCGAGGGATGGATGTCGTGGCAGAGCAGGACCGCGCCGGGTGCGGCGCCTTTGACCAGTTCCCGGGTGACGCGCGAGGAGTTGCGATATTTCCAGTCAAGCGGATCGACCGACCACATGATGGTGTCATAACCGTGCCGGTCGAAAGCCACGCGCCGCACGCTGTCGTTGAAAGCGCCGTACGGCGGGCGGAGGTTGGTCATGCGGACGCCGGTGACCTCGAGGACCTTGTCATGCGTGCGACGCAATTCGTCGGCCACCCGCGCGGCGGACAAACGGGAGAGCTGCGGATGCGTCCAGGTGTGGTTGGCGATCTCGTGACCCTCGGCCACGATGCGGCGCGCGATGTCGGGGTAGGCTTCGACATTGCGGCCTATGACATAAAAGGTGCTTTTGACTCCGCGCCGTCCGAGTAGGTCGAGCAACTTGGGGGTCAGCTTCCCGTGCGGGCCGTCGTCGAAGGTCAGGGCGAGGTGCGGCGTGCCGATCGCCGCGGAGTGGAAGGGCGATCCCATCGCGGCGGGAACATTGACCGGAACGGCGGCGAGTTTGGCCCCGGGGGTGTCGGGATGGAGCCCGAAGTCAGCCCCCACGTTGGCCAGGGTCCGGCCAAAAGGCAGGGTGAAAGCGCCGAGGGTCAGGGTCCGGAGGAACCTCCGCCGGGACAAAGGGAAATCCTCGCCGCTCATGAGGATTATTTTAGCGCGCCTCCGCACCGTTGGCAACCCACCCGACCCCGCGGAGCGCCGCGGCCAGCCCGGCGGCCTTGTGCAAGGTCTCCTCGTATTCGAGGACCGGGTCGGAATCGGCCACGATGCCCGCCCCCACCCCGTAGGCGGCCCGCCCGTCGCGCACCACCAGGGTGCGGATGGCGATGCTGAAGGCCGCCCGGCCGTCGGCGTGGAAGAATCCGAGGGCACCGGTGTAGATTCCGCGGGCGGACGGTTCGAGCTCGGCGATGATTTCCCGCGCGCGTTTTTTCGGCGCGCCGGTGACCGAGCCGCCCGGGTAGCAGGCACGCACGGCACGCACGGGCGCCACACCGGGGCGGAGGCGCCCCTCGATGGTCGAGACGAGATGGTGCACCTGGGCGAAGGTTTCCAGTTCGCAGAGGCCGGTGACGCGCACACTGCCGTATACGCAGACCTGCCCGAGGTCGTTGCGTTCCAGATCGGTGATCATGACCAGTTCGGCGCGCTCCTTGGGTGATGCCAGCAATTCGCGGGCGGCCGCTTCGTCGTCCAAGCCGCGCGGACGCGTCCCCTTGATCGGCCGGGTCACGATGCGCCGTCCGTCGATTTTCAAGAAGCATTCCGGCGACGCGCTGAGCACCGACGTGTCGCCGAGGCGGAGAAAGCAGGAGAACGGCGCGGGGCTCGCCGCGCGCAGGCGGGGATAAAAGGCGGCCGCATCCCCGGTCCACGGCGCCGTGAGCGTGTGCGTGAGGTTGACTTGGTAAATGTCGCCGGCCGCGATGTAGTCGTGCGCGCGCCGCACCAACCGCACCCAATGATCGCGCTCGAGACCCGGCTGGAAAGCGGACGGGGGTCCGGTCCAAGGTCCTCCGGCCGCCTCCTCCGCGGACAAGCCCGCGTCCTCGCGGAAGACGCCGAAACGGAAACCACCGTCGTAGTCGAACCAGCCGCCGAGGAAACCGCGGGGCGCGTCCCGGCGCAAGTCCTCCAAGGCCGACTCCAGTTGCGGCCAGTCCTCGGGTCCGCCCTCGATCACCGAAGCGGGCGCGACGCCCGAAAGCGGGGGACCGAAGCCGGGGCCGTCGAAGAGCACCATTTCTTGGGCGGGGCCGGAACCGGAAACGGGCATGAGGTCCGATCTCATCCGGAAAGCCTTTCCAATTCAAGCAGCCCCGCGCTAACCTCCGCCCTGAGATGTTGAACCGGCGAGCGATCACGCTGACTTTCGCGGCTTTCGCGGTGTTCCATCCGGCGGCGGCGCAGGATGAAGTGCAGCCTTTGCCTCCGGTCGTTCCCGCGGAGACACCGGCCGCGACAGCCTCCCCGATCCCGGACGCGGCCGCGGCGGAAGCCCCGAGCGCCGAGTTGATCATCGACGCCGAGGAAGAAGTGCTCGAGGAGCCCGCCATGGAGCCCAGCGAGCAACCCCTGCCGCCCATGGACGGCGACGGGTCTTTGCCCGGCGAGGATAACATTTTCGGTGCGGACCTCTTCGGCGGTCCGGACATGTTCATGCCGCCCATGCCGGATATCCCGGAGGTGCCGCCGATGATCGAAGACCCGAAGGAGCTCGAGCGCAAGATGCGGGTCAAACTGCGGCGGATCAAAGCCCGTCTCAACCAGGACCCGCAACTGCTCGAGTTGCAGGCCATGGCGCAACGCGCCCCCACCCCCGAGGACCAGCGCGCCGCCCGCCGCGCCTACTACGCGCTCTTCTTCGAAAAAGTGCGCAAGGCCGACCCCACCGTCGCGGACTTTGCCGACAAAACGGAGGAAGCTTCGCTGGCGGGCCTCTACCAGACACGCATCGAACCGACCCTCGCGCTGAATCCCCCGCCGCAGCCGCAACCTCAGGAAAGATTCATCCCGCGTCAGCAGTTCCCCGACGTCCTGGCCTTGGACGAGGAAGCCATCCCGCTTCCCTGAATTCATTCAAACTCCCACAATCGCGGGCAGTTCACCCAGCGACGAGATCGTGTGGTCCGGCTCGACCAAGCCCACCGGCTCCTCCTCGCCGTCAAGCGCCAGCCAGCAAGTCGCGACTCCGGCCCGCCGGCCCCCGGCGATATCCCGGGCCAGCGAATTGCCGACCATGAGCGCTTCGGCGGGGGCAACACCGAGGCGCGCGAGCAAGTGGTGGAAAATCCCCGGCTCGGGCTTGCCGGTGCCGATCTCACCGGAGACCACGGCCGCGTCGAAATACAGTCCGAGTCCGGACGACTCGATCTTTTCGCGCTGCAGGCTGGCCGCGCCATTGGTCAGCAGGCCGAGACGGACACCGGCCGACCGCAAACGGTGCAAAACCACTTCCGCGTCCGGCAACGGATCCCGCAGTTCGCGGCGGCGTTGGGCGAAGAGCGCGCCGAGCTCGGCGGCCAACCGGTCGTCATTGATCCCTTCCGCGGCCAGAGCACGGCGCCAGATTTCAACGCGGAATTGCGGGGTCCACTCGCGCAGATGGCGCAAGTATTCCTCCTCGCCGTGGAAGTGCCCCCACATGCCCTCGAAAGCCACGATGCCCAGCGCATCGCAGCGGTCGACCGGTGCGTGGGCGCGCCACAACTCGTCGGCCGCGCTTTTCGCCGCGGCGGCCAGTCGCCCCGCGTCGGCCCGCGTCCGCGCCGCCCCATCGGCCGCCGTCTCCAGCAAGGCTTGCCGCGAAAGCCGCTCGTCCCAGATGAGCGTGTCATCGAGATCGAAGAGGACCGCGCGGAATTTCATCAAACCAGTCAAACCCGCTCGTAGAGCCGGAGCAACTCCCGTCCTTGCCTCTCGGGGAAAGTCGGGATCTCCCGGGACTCGTCGAGCAGGCGGAAGTCGCGCCCGAAAAGGGCGTCGAGTTCCTCCCGCGTGCAGCCGAAGGGCGGGCCTGCCCCGTCGTTCTCCGGGTCGGTGAAAAACACGGCGAGCAGACGTCCGTCCGGCTTGATCGCCGCCGCCGCGGACCGGACGTAATCGGCGCGCCGGGCCGGATCGATGGCGCAAAAACAGGTGTGTTCGAACAGCCCGTCGAAGACCGCACCGGCGGCCGGCGCGAAAAAATCCCCGAGCAGGTAAGTCTCGTCCGCAACTTTGTCATAACCACGCGCACGACCGATGGCGAGCGGGGCGATATCGAGCCCCGTGACCGACAGGCCGAGCCGGGCCAGTTCGCGCACGTCATGACCCGTGCCGCAACCGGGCACCAGGACGCGTCCGCGCAAGGCACCGTGCGTGAGCATGTCGCGGAGCACGGGATGGGCCCCGCCTTTGTCCCACGGCGTGTCGTCGTCCGCGTAACGGCTGTTCCAGTCCATTACGGATCAGCGCGAGAGGTCGGTCTGCCGCAGCAGGCGGAAGCTCCGCCCCTCCAGCACAGCGCTGGCGCACTCGAGGTCGTCGGTGTGGATAGCGACCAGCGGACGGCCCCGCGGGCGCACAAGGAGCGTGTAGCTGAAGAGGATGTTCACTTCCGCCTCGAGCAAGGCGGCGAGCAGGCGCGGCAGGTCGGAGGCGCCTTCCTCCAATTCCGCCACGACCACCTCGCAGACCCCGAAAGCGATGTCGTTGCGGTCGAAAAGTTCCTCCAGCAGGTCGGGATCACTCACGATGATGCGTGCGATCGAGGTTTCCGAGGAATCCTGGATGCTGAGCGCGAGCACGACGACGCGGGCCGCGTTGAGCATTTTGACCACTTCCATGAGCGCGCCGACGCGGTTGGTCAGGAAAACGGAATACTGGCGCACGGCGGGGCCCTGCAGTTTCTCGGTGGTGGCCGTGGTCATGGGACGGATTACTTGAAAAGATAGAGGAGACAGAAATCCGCCGCCGGACCGCGGGACGTCTCGATTTGCACAACATAGCGTCCGGTGGCGGGGGCTGTCACGCCGGCAGCGGAGAGCCCAGGACCCTCGTGCGCCAGCACCCGGACGGCCTCGCCCCGCGGATCGTAGAGCACGATGGACGGACGATCCCCCGGCGCATCGACGGCGGCGCAGAACCAATACTGGTTGCCGGCGAAAAGATTGACCGCGAGGCGGCGCGGGCGGCCGGGTTCGAGGCGGCCGGACCAATAACCGTCGCGCAGGCGGAAGCCGTCGTTGGCCAGCGCTCCTCCGAATTCCAGCAGGCGCGCGCGCAAGGACGGGGCCGATTCGGGCTCGGGCGGGGAAGAAGGCACCGGGTCTTGCGCCCGGCCTGCACCGGCGAAGAGGAAACCGAGGAGAAGAAGTCTCAGGCCACGTTTCATGGTCATTTGGATCCGAGCTGCGTCATGAGTTCGGCACAAGCCGCCTGGATGGCCCCGGCCCGCTCGAGACCGGGCACACCTCCGCCGTCGACGGTCATCAGCTCCCCGACGGCAAGGAAAGCGTCGCCCACCCGCGCCACCACGGGGCCGGTGCGGACTTTCTCCGGAAGTTCAAGCAACTGTCCGTGCAAATACGCGATCAGCTCTTGTTGTCCGAGCAGGGAGGCGGCGGAAGGCTCGCCGGACAATTCCGCGGCGCGGCCGCCCGCCTGCAGCGAGCGCGCCCAGGTCCCGGCGAGGATGAGCGAGGCCAGGGCCTCGTCGCGCTGGTCGGCCATGGCGCGACGCACCTCGTTGGTCGTGGCTTCCAATTCCTCGCGCAGGGCGAACCAATCATTCTTGTCGGCAAAATCGCTGATGCTCTTGCCGCGCGCCAACACGTTCTCCCCGACGCCGAGGGCGCGGGCCAGCGCGACGATGTCCTTGCCCGTGTTCTTGACCTGCTGGCCGTCCTGCGCTTCGACGGCGATGTAGCCGTCCGCCACGAGCGCCCCGAGGTTGAACGCGGTCTGCGGGCGCGTCGGAAAACTCGTCGGCCCGGGGTCGCGGTAGAAAGCGGCCCAGTCCGGACGCGACACCTTGTCGATCGCGTCGAAAAATTCCGCCGGGGTGGGCACCGTGACCGCGGGCAGGCTCTCGGCTTTGGCCCGCTGCGTTTCGGTCAGCGAGGCGAGGCCCGCCGCCGGAACCAGGGCGGCCAGGAGCAGCAAAGCCGCGGTCTTGCTCATGACCTGCAAATAGAATCCCGGTCCTTCCCGGCGGCGAGCCGGATTTCGGGCCGGACGGACGGACACCCGCCGCAGCAGCCCCGGGTTCCCTTCCACCGGCGCCAGCCTTGCCGGGCCAGATAAGCGGCCGAGCCTCCGACCGCGAGACCGACCAGGATGATTTCCACCGTGCTCATCCGCCCAACCAACGCGTGCCGAGCTGATAGGTCAAGACCGCTCCCAGCCACGCAAGCAAGGTCATGTAGACGAATCCGAACACGGCCCAGCCCCAGTTGGCTTCCTTGGCCATGACAGCCACCGTGGCTCCGCACTGCAGGCAGAGGGCGAAGAAGACCATGACGGCCAGCGCGACCGGAACGGTGAAGACCGGTTGTCCGGCCCGGTGGCCATGCGTCCAAAGATCCCGCCCCAGCGCGGAGCGGAGGTCGCCCGACCCGGCGTCGACCTCCCGCCCGATGCCGTAGATGGTGCCGAGCGTGGCGATGATGACTTCGCGGGCCGGAAAACTGGCCAGCACGCCGACGGTGATTTTCCAGTCGAATCCGGCCGGCGCGAAAACCGGCTGCACGATGCGGCCGGCCCGCGCGAGGAGGCTTTGTTCGAGGTAAGCCGCCTCCACCGCGTGTTCCACCGCGGTCGGGTCGTTCAAGGCGGACAAAGCCTCGACCGTCCGCTCGCGCACTTCCGGCGGACGCGGAAAATAAACGAGCGCCCAGATGATGACGGTCATGGCGAGGATGACCGTCCCCGCACGCACCAGGAACTCGCGGGCCCGCTCCCACAGGCGCCAGAGGATGTCGCGCAAACGCGGGCGGCGGTAGGGAGGCATTTCGAGGAGAAAGGGCTGGGTGCGCGTGCGGAGCACGAACTTGTTCAGGCTCCAGGCCACGGGCACAGCCACGACGAGCCCGAGGAGATGCGCGGCGAACAGCACGGCGCCGGCGACCACGGCCCCGTGGGACGGCTCGATGAACGCGCCGATCATCAACGTGTAGACCGGCAAGCGGGCCGAGCAACTCATCAACGGCGAGACCAGCACGGTGGTCAACCGCGCGCGCGGATCCTCGATCGTGCGCGCGGCGAGGATGCCGGGAACGGCGCACGCGTAGCTCGAGAGCATGGGGACGAAGCTTTTCCCGTTGAGTCCGCACCAGCCGAACATTTTGTCCATGAGGAAGGCGCCGCGCGCCATGTAACCGGTGTCTTCCAGCAGGGCGATGAAGAAGAACAGGACGAGAATCTGCGGAAGGAAAACAAGAACCCCGCCGACCCCGCCGACCAGTCCGTCGACGACAAGACTCTGCACCGCGGGCCACGCGGCCAGCCATGGCGCGACCCGGTCCTGCACCGCCGCCACGGCGGTCTCGATGAACTCCATGAGCGGGCCGGCCCACGCGTAGATGGACTGGAAGACGAGGAACATGAGCAGCGCGAAAATGAGCAGACCCCACACGCGGTGGGTCAGCAGGGCGTCGATCCGTTCGGTCCGCGTCCGGCGGCGCTTTTCCGGGAAACGCACGGCGTCGGCCGTGACGTGTCCGAGGTGCTCGTAACGCAGCAGCGCTTCGGCCGGGACCGGTTGCAGGCCCGCGGCGGAGAGGATGTCGCGCGCGGCGGAGAGCAACGGTTGCGGATCGGTCTCCGGCGGCCAGCCGGCACGCTCGAGCACGGCGCTGCGTTGGTCGAAGAGAATGCGGCGCAACTCGCCGGGCTCAAGAGATGCGACACCTTCTTTCTCCAGACCGTCGGCAAGGTAATGCACCGCGCGTTGCACCGCCTCGGGCCACGGCACCTGCGCCATGAGCAAACGGCCGTCGACCGCGCGGAGCACCGCTTTTTCCAGCGCGCCAGACCCCTCGCCCCTCGTGGCCACCGTCCGCACCACCGGCACTCCGAGGTGACGGGCCAGCAGGGCCGCGTCGATGTGGATGCCGGCCGACTCGGCGGCGTCGGACATGTTGAGAGCGATAACCAGGGGCAGTCCGAGATCGGCCACCTGCGAGGCGAGGAAAAGGTTCCGCACGATGTTGGACGCGTCGACCACGCAGATGACCGCGTCGGGCCGGGCCTCGCCGGCGAGGTGTCCGGTGAGAAAATCCAAGGCCACGCGTTCGTCGGGTGAGGAGGCCGCGAGACTGTAGGCCCCGGGAAGATCGACCAGCGTGGCGGCGCGGCCGCCGGGATGCCACGCCCCGTATTTTTTCTCCACCGTGACCCCGGGATAATTGCCGATCTTCTGGCGCGATCCGGTCAGACGATTGAAGAGCGTGGACTTGCCCGTGTTGGGATTGCCGACCAAGGCGATGCGCAGGGAGCGGGAATCCGGCCGGCTCATCGGACGGCGAACGGTTCCACGCGCACGGCTGCGGCGTCGGCTTTGCGCAGACTCAGTCGCATGCCGCGGAACTCCACCTCGACCGGGTCTCCCAGCGGCGCGACCCGCACCACGGTGATCTCCGTGCCGGGCAAGAGTCCCAGGGCAAGCAAGCGCGGGACGGCGGGGTGTCCGGCCTCGCCGGATTGCACGCGACCACGTTCACCGGGCGTCAGCGCGTCCAGCGAAATCACGGCTTCACTCATCGCGCACCGCGCGCCGGGCACGAACCTCCGCCTCGCGCAGGGCGCAAACCCGGACGCAACCCAGCATGCAACGGCGCAAGGCCACGCAACCGTTCCGGCATCGGACCATGACCGGGTCACGGCCGGAAAGGATTTCCACCTCCGCCCCCTCATGGAAGCCGGCCCGCCGCAGATAAGGAGCCCACTCGCTCGTGTCGTCCACCGAAACAACCAGGTTGCTCACGCGACGGGGGCTTTCCTCAAGAGTCATAACGGGCTGGAATTGCATAAGGACCGTTCTTGAGACTTAGTCTCAATCCGGGCTTAAGGCAAGAGAAGTCCGGTTGGTGCTTCTCGGAAAACGATGAGGAACCAAGCGAGGACTCGCTGGATGGGCCGGAGTGAGGGCTTGAGACTACTGACTGTCCCCGCTGCCTCCACCACCGCCACCACCACCGCCTCCGCCGCCGCTATCGCCGCCGCCTCCGGAATCGCCGCCACCACTCTCGCCGCCACCGCCACCGGTGCCACCGCCAAAACCGCCGGGAAGGGGCACGCCACCGCCGCCGGTGGTTCCAACCCCGCCGCCAGAACCACCCGCCGAACCATCGGTGCCGGTGAGCAAACCGATGCCGGGAACCGCCGTGAGCAGCGCGGTGTCGATCTGGGAGGCCAAGGCAGGGTTGGCCTGTTTGGCCGCATCGCCGATGCGCTGGGCCAATTCCTCAATGGTACCCTGCGGATCGGGCCTTTGGTCGGCAGATTGCTTGCCGTCGTAGGAGGTCAAGGAAGGAAAGCGCTGGGTGGCCTTGGCGGCGTTCAGCGCGTCCACCGCAATTTGCAGCGCTTGGTCCGAGTTCTGCTGGGCTGACTGAAAGACCGCTTCGGCAATCTGATCCGTGGTCGCGTTCGACCAATCGACTCCCGAAGGGAAGGCCAATGTGGTTGGAGCTTGTTGGGCCAGAGATGGATACGAAGAGAAAACAAGACCGACTGAGGTCAGAAGCGCGAGGAGAAGGGTTTTCATGGGGAGCTTATAATGGGGTTTCGTAGAAAACATTAAGCACGGTCGAGGGCCCGCGCAAGAACGAAAAGAGGCCGGGACCAAGAGAACCAAGCATCCGGTCCCACGTCACCCGGGAATGCTTTTCAGCATTTCGGCATTGGTCGGGTATTTGCGCACGAAGTGCAGCAGCCGCTCGATGGCCTCGATCGGTTTGTGCCCGGCCAGGCCGCGGCGGATGACATTGATTTTGTGCAGCTGCTCCTCGGGCAGCAGGAGTTCCTCGCGGCGGGTGCCGGAGAGGAAGATGTCGACCGCGGGGTAGATGCGCTGCTCGCTGACCTTGCGGTCGAGGACCAACTCCATGTTTCCCGTGCCTTTGAATTCCTGGAAAATCAGTTCGTCCATGCGGCTGCCGGTTTCGATGAGCGCGGTGGCCATGATGGTGAGCGAGCCGGCTTCCTCGGTGTTGCGGGCCGCGGCGAAAAGTTTGCGCGGGATTTCCAGCGCGCGCGAATCGACACCGCCGCTCATGGTGCGTCCGCCGCCGCCGGTCGCGTTGTTGAAAGCACGGCCGATGCGGGTGAGCGAATCCATGAGGACGAACACATCCTTGCCCATCTCGACCAGGCGCTTGGCCCGCTCGATGGCGAGGATGGCGATGCGCGTGTGGCTCTTGATGTCGCTGTCGTTCGAGCTGGCCATCAACTCGGCCTGCGGCACGGTGCGGCGGATTTCGGTGACCTCCTCCGGACGCTCGTCGACCAGCAGGATGATCAACTTCATCTCGGGATGGTTTTTCACCACCGCCTCGGCGATGTGCTGCAGAAGCGTCGTCTTGCCGGTCCGCGGGGGCGCGACGATGAGTCCGCGCTGACCCTTGCCGATCGGTGTCATAATGTCCATGACCCGCGTGGTGTAACGCGCGGGATCGGTCTCGAGGTTGATCCGCGAATTCGGGTTGATCGTGGTCAGTTCCTCGAAATACGGGATGTTGGCGTATTTGGCCGGATCCTCGCCCTCGATCTCGGTGCAGCGGAAGAGCTGCGGTCCGCGGCTGCCTTTGCGGATCTCGCCTTTGATCCAGACGCCATCGCGCAGGTTGAAGGCGCGGACGACTTCCGGGGTGACGAAGATGTCGTTGTTGGACTGGGTAAAGTTGCGCTTCGGGTTGCGCAGGAAGCCGAAGCCTTTGCCGCTGACTTCGACGATGCCCTCGGCGAGGACCGGTTCGCCGGACGGCTCTTCCTCGAGCGGCACGCCCGCGTCGGACGGGCCTTCGCCCCCGCCGCCGCCCCGCGGTCCGCGGTCGTCACGGTCTCCCCGCTCACCCCGGTCGCCCCGGAAACGACGGTCGCGTCCGCGGCGGAAATTGCGCTGCCGGTTGCGTCGTCCGCCCTCGCGCTGGCCGTCATGATCGGGCGCGGGCAAGGCCGGTCCAGGCCGGTGCTCGGGGAGAGCGGCTTCGCGTTCGTGGACCGGCAAAGCCGGGGTGTCAGGGGATTTGGTGTCGTCCATGGTCTTGATCGGGAGGTTCAGTTGCAGCCGGAAAGGCGCTGGCACGCTTCGGTGGGGAGCTGGCAATGGGCATAGGTGTGGCGTCCGGATCGGGACCACCCGACTTCGCGGCGACCGCTTGCGCCAGCTTGGAGAATAGCTTCTCCCGCTTCGCCTCGATCGCGCCTGAGATGCGCTTGACTTTGGACCACTTTTTGTGACCGGCCGTGAATTGCACCCAGATGTCAATCCGGGCCCGGTGATGCAAATAAATTATCTGATTGGTTCTTGGGGATTGCGCGCCGGACTAAGGCAACCTTTTGCCGGAATCGCCTCGAAAAGGAGCGCGACGAACGGCGCGGACAATCGGAACAAGGGCATAAAACAACGGCGCGGCCCTGCTGTCAACCCGCTTTGGCAAAAAAGTGTCCCGAGCCGGGAAAAGGCTCCGGCCTCGGTTTTCTTCGGCGCCGGCGTCCCTGCCGGCAGTTCGCGGCACGCCCGCGCTCCGGCTCAGGCCATGATGGCCCGGGCGATTTCCTCCTCCTTGGCTTCGCCGAAGAGCCGGTCGACCAAGGCCAAGCCGAATTCGAGAGCCGTCCCCGCCCCGCGCGAGGTGATGATCAGTCCGTCTTCCATCACCCGCTCGCCGGTCTGGGCCCCGGGCAGTTCGTTGGCCGCCGAGAAATGCGCGGTGAACCGCTTGCCCTCGAGCAAGCCGGCGTCCTCGAGCACGAGCGGACCGGCACAAATGGCCGCCACGGGTTTGCCGGCTCGGACGAAACTTTTGGCCAGCGCCGCGGCACGTCCGTCCTGCCGCAACTTGGACACCGCCGCGCCGCCGGGAACCAGGAGCAGATCGAAGTCGTCCGCCTGCACCGCCTCGAGAGTGTGGTCCGCGTGCAACACAAGGTTGTTGCGGCCGGTGACATGAATCCCCTCGCCCACCGCGGCCAGCACGACCTCCGCGCCCGCGCGCCGCAAGACATCGACCGGCGCGACGAGTTCCAATTCCTCCACGCCGTCGGCCACGAGGCAGAGGACGCGTTTGGTCATGGCAGCGGGTAACGCGAGGTGAAGGCGTGCACGCGCTTCATCACCGCGGACAGCGCCGCGGCGTCGTCCGCCTTCTCCAACGCCGCGTGGATAAGGTCGGCGATTTCCATCATTTCCTCTTCCTTCATGCCGCGCGTGGTCATGGCCGGCGTGCCGATGCGGATGCCGCCCGTCTTCATGATCGGCTCGGTGTCGAACGGGATGGCGTTCTTGTTCACCGTGATCCCCGCGTGGTCGAGGGCTTCCTGGGCCTGCTTGCCGTTGAGGCCCTTCGGACGGAGATCGACGAGGAGGACGTGATTGTCCGTGCCCCCGGAAACGATGCGGTAGCCGAGCATGGACAGGCGGGCGGCCAGCGCGCGGGCGTTGGACACGACCTGGGCGGCGTAGGCCTTGAAGGACGGTTGCAGCGCTTCGCGGAAGCAGACGGCCTTGGCCGCGATGACGTGCATGAGCGGTCCGCCCTGCACGCCGGGGAAAACCTGCCCGTCGACCGCCTTGGCATATGGCGCTTTGCAGAGGATCACGCCGGACCGCGGTCCGCGCAGGCTCTTGTGCGTCGTGCTGGTGATGAAGTCGGCATACGGAACCGGACTCGGATGCGCGCCACCGGCCACGAGGCCCGCGATGTGCGCCATGTCGACGAAAAGCAACGCGCCCGCATCGTCGGCGATGCGGCGCATGCGCTCGAAATCGATGATGCGGGAGTAAGCCGAGGCCCCGGCGGTGATCATTTTCGGACGGCAGTCCCGGGCCAGCTTGGCCAGATTGTCATAATCGATCGTCTCGGTCTCCGGACTGACCCCGTAGTGCACGATGTCGTAGAGCTTGCCGGAGAAGTTGGCCTTGTGCCCGTGGGTGAGGTGTCCCCCGTGCGCCAGGTCCATGGTGAGGATGCGGTCGCCGACAGCGAGCGAGGCGAAGTAAACGGCGGTGTTGGCCTGGCTGCCGCTGTGCGGTTGCACGTTGGCATGGTCGGCGCCGAAAAGTTCCTTGGCGCGTTCGATGGCGAGGCTTTCGACGACGTCGACATGCTCGCATCCGCCATACCAGCGGCGCCCCGGGTAACCCTCGGCGTATTTGTTGGTCAGGGCCGATCCCTGCGCTTCGCGCACGGCGCGGCTGGTGAAATTTTCCGAGGCGATCAGCTCGATGTTCTCGAACTGGCGGCGCTCCTCGGCGTGGATGGCCGCGGCGACGGCCGGGTCGGCCGATTCCAGCGCGGGGATGTCGGAGAGTTCGAAAGCGGCCGGTCGGCCGGTGGCGGTGGTGTTCATGGATGGTTTTTTTCCGGTGATGATTTCGATGACCGAAGGCAGGGCGGCTTTGATGTCCTCCTTGCAAAGCTCGTAAGTCTCGCGCGTGCCCCCGATGGGATCCTTTACGTCCGCGCGCCCCCCTTTGGCTGCGTCTTTGAAGCGGAGCAGACACGCTTTCGGCGCCATTTCGGGGTAAAGCAGGAGCAGCATGTCGAGATGGTCCTGGGTCATGGTGAAAATGTGGTTGGCCTGCCGGAGCAAATCCGGGCTGACCGGCTGGCTGCGGATGTCCGAAATGTCGATCCCCTCCCGGCGCAGCACCTCGATGGCGTGGGCGCTCGGCGGTTGTCCCTTGCCGGCGCCCAACCCCGCCGAGAACGCCTCGACCTTGTCCCCCAGCGCACGCCGCAGCAGGCCCTCGGCCATCGGGCTGCGGCAGACATTGCCGGTGCAGATAAAGAGGACTTTTTCCATGGTTCCGCGCGTTGCCGCGCCAGCGTAAAGCACCGGCGGTCCATGTCAACCTGACGGGAAATCTTGCACCCGTCGACGCCGCGTGTTCGGCTGGTTGTTGCTATGAAAAACCTCTGCTCCGTTGCCGCACTCTTGCTGGCCGCCACTTTCACCGCCCCCGCCGCGGACACCCCTCCCTCCGGGCCCTTCACCCTGCCCGCGTTGCCCTACGCCTACGACGCCTTGGAGCCGCACATCGACGCGAAGACGATGGAAATCCACCACAACAAGCACCACGCGGCCTACGTGAACAACGCCAACAAGGCACTGGAGGGTAATGAAGACCTGTCCAAGATGTCCGTCTGGGACCTCGTCAAACACCTCGACGAAGTGCCTGACGAAATCCGCACCACACTGCGCAACAACGCCGGCGGCCACGCCAACCATTCGCTTTTCTGGCTCATGATGAAACCCGGTGGCGGAGGACAGCCCGCCGGTGAGCTGGCCGAAGCGATCGACGAAAATTTCGGCAGCTTCGAGGAATTCAAAAAGGAATTCAGCTCCGCCGCGATGAAGGTCTTCGGCAGCGGCTGGGCCTGGCTGAGCGTCACACCGGACGGCGAAATGGTCATCGAAACCACCCCGAACCAGGACAACCCGATGATGAACGGCGGCAAGCCCCTCCTCGGCCTCGATGTCTGGGAGCACGCCTACTACCTCAAAAACCAGAACCGCCGCGCCGATTACGTCGACACGTGGTGGAATGTCGTCGACTGGGATTACGTGGCGCAGCGCTACGCCGAGGCGAAAAAGGAATAAGGCCGGGCCGGCCGGCCCTGCCGGAAACGACCGTTTCCATGATCCTTTCCCGCGAATCCATGCAGGCCCTCGAGGCGCGCACCATTGCGCGCGGCATCGCGGCCGATGTGCTCATGGAAACCGCCGGAGCCAAGCTGGCGCGCTGCATCACGCAATTCCACCCCAGCCCTGGTCTCCTCGTCTGCTCCACCGGCAAAGGACACAACGCCGGCGACGCCTTTGTCGCGGCGCGTCATTTGTCCGCCGCCGGATGGCGCGTGCTGGTGCGCAGCGCGCTTGACCTCGCGGACCTCGCCCCGCTCCCGCGCGAAAAATTCGACCTGCTCCGCCCGGCCGTGCTGCGCGGACCTTTCCAGCCGTCCGTCCCGCGCGAAGGCCCGCTGGTCCAGCTCGACGCCTTGGTCGGCCTCGGTGCCCGCGGTCCGTTGCGTGAACCGCTGGCCTCGCTGGCCGTGGAGATGAACATCCTGCGCCGCGAGGCCGGCGCATGCACCGTGGCGGTCGATTTTCCCTCCGGCCTCGATCCTGACACCGGCGCACCCGGGGATCCCTGTGTCATAGCCGACCTCACCGCCGCGATCGGCTTCGCCAAAACCGGCCTCGTCGCCGATGCGGCGGCTAATCACGTGGGGCGTATCGCTGTTTTGGAAATCCCCGATTTCGCGGCCGGAGAACACGGCGGACCCGAAGTGCTCACCGCCACCGCCCTGCGCCGCCACTGGCCGCCGCGCGCGTTCGACACGAACAAGGGCATGTGCGGCCGAGTGGTCATCCTCGCCGGATCGCGCGGCACGCTCGGCGCGGCGCATTTCGCCACCGCGGGCGCAGTGCGCGGCGGAGCCGGGCTGGTTTCGCTCGGCGCCTTGCCCGACGCCTACGAATTGCTGGCCACCACGGTCATGCCCGAAGTGATGGTGCGTCCGTTCAAGCAACTCACGGATGTCTTCACCCTGCCGGTCGACGCCATCGGCATCGGTCCGGGGCTCGGCCACGGTTCCGAGGCGCGCACTTTGCGCATCGTGCGCGAGGCCCCCTGTCCGACCGTGGTCGACGCCGATGCCCTGACCGTCGTCGCGCACGCCGGCTTGCCGCATCTCGACCAAGTCAAGGGCCCGCGCCTGCTCACGCCGCACCCCGGCGAAATGACGCGCCTGCTCGCCGGGAAAAAGATCCAAGACCGCGCCGCCGTGGCGCGCCAGTTCACCGACCGGCATCCGGTAACCTTGCTGCTCAAAGGCGCGCGCACGGTCGTCGCGGAAAAGGGCCGCCCGTTGCGCTACAACACCACGGGGCATCCCGGCATGGCCACCGGCGGCATGGGCGATGTGCTCACCGGGGTGTGCAGTGCGCTGATCGGACAAGGAGCGGACACCTATCTGGCCGCGTCGATCGGCGCGTGGGTCTGCGGGCGCGCGGCGGAAATCGCCGTGACACGCGGCGGCCAGTCGGCGGAATCGCTGGCCCCGGTGGATGTGCTCGACCATCTCGGACACGCCTTTGAGTCGTTCCGCGCCGGGGATTTTTGAGCGTGTCCGGCGCCGGGGACGGCGCCGCTACATCTACTGTAGCGTCGGCGTCCCCGGCGACGAATCGACAGGAGCCGGCGGAGCCGGTGCAGGCTCCGGCGCGGTCGTCGCCGGCGCAACAATCTGTTCGATCACGGCCTCGGCGGACTGCGGTGTTGGCGCCGCCGGCGTTGCTTCCGGCGCACTTGAAGCCTCGTTGGCCGGAGATCCGATCTGCGGCTGATTGTCCGCGACTTGCACAGGCTGCTCGGCGACCGGCGCGGACGGCGCCTTCGGTTTGGCTTTGGGCCGCGAACGCGGGCGCGGCTTGGCCGTCACCTCGGCGACGACCACGCTCTCTGTGCCGAGCGGCCCGCCGAGGGCGGGGGCGAAGGAATCGACCGTGACCGGCGAGCCGAGATCGAGGATGGAAAAAAGCTGAACGGCCGTGTCTTTCTTCAGCCGGATGCAACCGTGCGAAGCGGTGCGGTGTCCGGGCACATTGCCGACATGCATTCCCACCCCGGTGGTGGTCATGCGCATCCAGTAAGGCATCGGTGCGCCGACGAAACGTCCGCCCGCGGGCACGCCGTGGTCGCGCGTGTCGGCGTCGGAAACCACGGTCGAGCCGGAACCCGAGACGATGCGGCCGTAGAGGTTCGACGCATGCTTCTCCTTCTTCTCGAGGATTTTGTAGGACCCTTTGGGCGTGGGATGGCTCGCTTTGCCGGTGGCCACCGGGAAATCCATGGCCACGGCGCCGTCGACGAGAAGAATGCCACGCTGCTCGCGCAAGGCGATTTCCACCGCGGTATTCTGGGCGGTGGCTTGGGCCATGAGTTCCTCGTTGCGGAAAGTCTGCTTGCGCCAGCCGGGCTGGGCGCGGAAAGCGGCGTGGGCCTGGTTTTGCCTGGCCACCTTCTGCTTTTCGGCCCGCTGGCGGGTGTCTTCGACCAAGGCGCAGCCCGGAAAAAGGAGAACGGCGACGAAGAGCGCGGCGAGACGGGCGGGGGCGGGCGTTTGCATCAGCGTTTGGGCAGGCCGGAAACGGTCTGCATGATACCCGTGATCATGGAATAGGCAACCAATCCGACGAACAGCGCAACCATGAGAATGACCATGGGCTGGATGAGTGCGGTGACGCGTTCGATGACGACCGAAAGCTGTTTGTCGTAGCTCCTGGCGCTGCGCTCGAGGGCGGCCCCGAGGTCGCCGGTCGTCTCGCCGACCTGCACGATGTCGATCATGGTCGGCGGGAAAAACTGGGTGCGTCCGATGGCCCGCGACAACTGAGCGCCCTCCTGCACGTGATCGGCCACCTTCTCGAGCAACTGCTGGAGATACACATTCGGCGTGGCGTTGCGGATCAGTTGCATCGACTGCATGAGGGAGACGCCGTTGTTGAGCAGCGTGGCCAGCGTCTGGGTGAACTGCGCGTAGAAACGCATGCGCAGAAGCGGACCGAAAATGGGAAGCTGCAGCTTGGTCCGATCCCACCACGCGCGCCCCTCGCCGCTGCTGGTGAAATGGCGGAAAGCGAGGAACGAGGCGGCCAGCACAAGGAGGATGACCCACCAGTAGGAGCCCATGAATTCGCTCGTGCCGATGAGGAGGCGCGTGGCCAGCGGCAGGGTCTGACCGGTTTTGTTGAGCAGCGAAGTCAACTGGGGCAGGAGGAAGGTCATGAAAATGACGAGGAGCGCGATGCCGGCGGCGAAAATGACCGACGGGTAAATGAGCGCGCTGGTCACGCGGCGCTGCAGGTCGCCCATCATGGTGAGGAACTCGACCTGGCGCTTGAGGATTTTCGACACCGTGCCGCTGGCTTCGCCGGCCTTGACCATGTTGCAGTAGAGCTCGTTGAAGCTCGGGCTGGCTTTCTGCAGCGCGGCGGAAAAAGTCGCGCCTTCGCGCAGCGACTGGCGCGCACTGGCCGCCACGTGGCGCAGCGCGCTTTTGTCCTGGCGCTGCTCGATGACCTGCAGGGCGCGGTCGAGTTTGAGTCCGGCCTCGAGCAGCTCGCACAGCTCCTCGGTGAAAAGAAGGACCTGCGGGCGGGTCAGGACATTGGTCGCGGGGGCCTCGCCGCCTTGGGCCGCGGCGGCCGCCGCCGCACCTTTGGCCGCGAGTTTGAAAGGCTGCAGGTTTTGCTGGCGCAGTTTGCCGAAGGCCTCCTGGCGACTCGACGCTTCGAGTTCGCCCGAGGTTTTGCCCCCGCCGGCCTGCAGCGCCTCGTATTCGAAGACAGGCATGGCCGGCTATTCGTCGAGGGCGCTGAGATCGGCCGTGGTCACGCGCATGACTTCCTCGATCGTCGTCTGGCCGGACGCCACTTTGTCGAAACCGTATTTGCGCAAAGGACGCATGCCTTCTTTTTCCGCGGCGGGACGCAGGTCGGCGGCAGTTTTGCGCTGGGTGATCATTTCCTGCAGCTTGGGGGTGACCATGCAGATTTCCACGATGGCGAGGCGGCCCTCGTAGCCGGACATGCGGCAACTCTCGCAGCCGACGGCGCGCATGATTTTCGGTTCATAATCGGGCGGGAATCCGATGCTGCGCAAATAGGCGGGCGAGTAGTCACCGGGCTGTGCGGGGGCTTTGCAGACCGGACAAAGCCGGCGGACGAGACGCTGGGCGAGGAAGGCGCGGACCGCGCTGGCCACGAGGAAGGGCTCGACGCCCATGTCGAGCAAACGGGTGATGCCGCCGACCGCGTCGTTGGTGTGCAGCGTGCTGAAAACCAGGTGGCCGGTCAGCGCGGCGCGGATGGCGATCTCGGCCGTCTCGTAGTCGCGCATTTCGCCGACCATGATGACGTTCGGGTCGCCGCGGAGGAAACTGCGCAGCAGATTGGCGAAGGTGTTGCCGATGTCCGGTTGCACCGCGCTCTGGTTGACGCCGGGCAATTTGTGCTCCACCGGATCCTCGATGGTCAGAATGCGGCGCTCCTTGGTGTTGAGACCGGAAAGGAACGTGTAAAGCGTGGTCGACTTGCCGCAACCGGTCGGGCCGGTGACGAGGATGATCCCGTTGGGCATGGCGAGCAATTCGCGGATCTTGCCGGCGTAATCGTCGTCCAGACCGAGGCGCTCAAGGCTGAAGACTTCCTTGCCGAGGAGACGCAGGCTGATGCTTTCGCCGTTGATCGTGGGGATCGAGGCGACGCGCACGTCGATGGGCTGTCCGCCCAGTTCGAGCGAAATGCGTCCGTCCTGCGGACGCCGGTCCTCGCCGAGGTCGAGTCCGGCGGTGAGCTTGAGGATGTTGATGACCGAGCGCTGCAGCTTGCGCATCTGCGCGGGCACCGGAACTTCTTGCAGGACGCCGTCGATGCGGTAGCGCACGCGGAGATCGTCGGACAACGGCTCGACATGGATGTCGGTGGCACGCTCGCGCAAGGCTTCGCGGATGACTTGGTTGATGAATTTTTTGACCGATGCTTCCTCGGATTCGTTCTCATCGAGAACATTGACCTCGTCGCCGCGGACTTGGTCCAGCTCGTCGGGGTCGCGGCCTTCGAGCAATTCCTCGAACGTTTCGGCGCCGATGCCGTAAACCTGGCGCAGGGCCGGCAGGATGCCCTTGCGCGTGTAGACTTCGTAGCGCACGCGCTGCGGCACGGCTTCGGCCACCGCTTGGCGGGCCAGCAGATCGAAAGGGTCGTAGGTCAGCAGGGTGAGCTGGTCGTTCTCCACCCCGACCGGAAGGAGCTGGTAGCGCAGGGCGATGCGGGCCGGCAGTTTGGCGCGCAGTTCGGGCGTGGCCTTGGCGATCTCGGCCCCGCCCCACGGGAGATGGAATTTATCGGTCAGCTCGCGGTAGAAGCCCGTCTCGTCGAGTTCCGCGTTGTCGAGCAAGGCGCGCAGCATGGACGACTGGCTGCGGGCGGCCTCGGTCAGCGAGGTGGAAATTTTGTCGCGGTCGGACGCCCCGTGGCGGGCGGCCATTTCGACCAGTTCGGGAATCAACGCCATGGCGGACGGGCGCCTACTGCGGGGCGCTGGCTTTTTGTTTTTTGCGCGGACGCTGCGCTTGGTCCGGCGCGTATTCCTCGTAGTCCCAGCCGGCCGGGCGGAGCGGATCGCGCGGCTTGCGCACGGAGGTGTCGGACTCGAGTTCCTGCCCGTCGAAGACGACGGGCGTATTGGCAAAGGCCGGCGGCGCAGCCTCGGCGTAGGCTTCGTCGCCGATCTTGCTGCGGTAGCGCTCCTGCCAGCTGGCCTCCGCGAGATCGGCATCGTTTTCCACCACGGTCGGTTGGAGGAGGATGAGGAGTTCCTGCCGCTGCACTTTGCGCGAGTTCTGCTTGAAAAGGTAGCCGAGCACGGGGATGCGCATGAGAAAAGGCACTCCGGCGTCGCCGGCCTCCATGCGCTCGACGATGAGACCGCCCAGCACGACCGTCCCGCCGCTGGGCACCGTCACCGTGGTGGTGAGTTCCTGCGAACCGATGATGGGCGTCAGGTTGCCGCCGAGGTTTTCGAAACGCAGCACGTCGTTCTTGGTCTGCACGATGACCAGCGTGACGTCCTTGTTGGCATTGATCAGGGGCAGGACCTCGAGTTTCAGCAGGACGTCCTTGTAGGTGATGTTCGAGGTGATGCCGGTGGTGTTCTGCGTGGTGATGGTGGAGGAGGCCAGCGTGCTGCTGACGAAAGGCACCTGCTGACCGGAGCTGATGACGGCCTTTTTGTTGTTCGAGGTGTAGACCACCGGGCGCGAGAGGACTTTGAATTTTCCGGTCTCCTCGAGGGCGCGCGCGTAGACGTCGACCGCGTCGGCAATGGTGCCGTAAACGGTCAGACCCTGCAGGCCCTGGAACAATTGCGGGCGGATGAGATCGACCGGGTTCGGCAGATTCGACCCGGAGAGCACGTTGCCCGGATCGAGACCGAGCGGGTTGATCAGCGAACCGGCCAGACCGGTGCCCGCGCCGTTGCTCGTGTAGCGCAGGAAGTAACTGAACCCGAATTCCATCTCATCGGAGAGGTTCAGTTCGCCGATGACAGCCGCGATGTAGACCTGGCGCGGGCGCACGTCGAGCATGTCGAGGAGCTGGGCGGCTTTCTGGCGGCTGTCGGGAGGGCCTATGACAATGATCGTGTTGGAACTCTTGTCGGCGATGATCTTGGTCTTGCCGACGATGATCGACTGCGGGGCGCCGTCCTCGGTGGGTTCGCGGATACGGTCGGGGCGGCTGGTGCCGCCGCCGGTGGAAAGCCCGCCCTCCGAGCCGATGCCCTGCCCGGTGCCGGTCCCTCCTTCGATCACCGCGCGGTCGCCCCCCGACCGTCCGGTGGTCGCCCCGCCGCTCTCGGTCTCGCCGTCCGAGAGCAGATCGCTGAGGACCGGGAGGACGTCGATGGCCGAGACGAATTTCAGGGGGCGCTCCAGCACGGCGTCGAGCGGCACGGGCGCGTCGAGCTCGGCGATGAGTTTTTTGATGTAAGGCATGTTGACCGGGCGCGTGACGACCAGGATGCGGTTGGTGCGCGGATCGGCCGCCAGTTGGGTTTCGCCGACGATGAGGTTGGATTCGAACTGGGCCCCGCCGCCGGTGGCCAGGGCGGCCTGGATGATCTGGCCCTGGGCGTCGACTTGCGGTTGGCCGGGCTGGCCGGGAGCGCTGGGGGCGCCCTCGTCGCGCTTTTCGACCAGACTTTGCAGAACCTCGACGACTTTTTCCGCGTCCGCGCGTTTCAAGGTGACAAACTCGGTCACGACCTGGGCCGGCGGGACATCGACCATGGCTTGCAGGGAGATGAGTTTGCGGATGACCGGGACATTCTCGGTGATGAGCACGGCCTGCACGTTGGGCACCGGGGTGAAAGAGGTGTAGGCTTTGGGCGGACTGACGAAGGTTTGGAAGAGTTGCACGGCCTGCTCGGGCGCGAGGTAGCTGAACTTCATGAAGTAGCTCACGACCTGGTCGCTGGCCGGCAGGGTGTAAGGCGTGGAAAAAATCGGAATGCCTTCCGAGCGCGGGAATTTCGTGGGACCGAGGATCTTCTGCGTGTTCTCGTCGACCGGGACAAAGGTGTAGCCGTTGAGCAGCAGAGACGCTTCGATCAGCCGGATGGCCTCGCTCTTCGGCACCTCGCCGGGCACGACGATGGTCAGCGGCGCCCCCTGGGCCAAGGCCGAATCGCGGACCAGCCGTTTGCCGGTCAGCACCTCGTAAAGGCTGAGGATTTCGGTGACCGAGGTGTTGGGGAAGGTCAGGCGGATGGGCTGCTCGGGAGGGACCGGAGGAGCGGCAGGCGCGGGGCGTTCGTCGGCGGGCTCCAAGTCGACCGGCGGCAAGGGCTCGGTCGGCGCGGGAGAAGGCGCCGGGGCGGGCGGCGGCGGTTGTTGCGCAACCGACAAATCCCCCGCGGCCAGAAAAAAGGCCGTGGAGAAGACGGGGAGCAGTCGGAGCACAGAGGTAGCCATCGCGGGTCGGGACGAAGAAAGTAAAGCAGAGAAAGAGGGATTCTCAAGGCGCAGCTGGAACAATCGCCCGCCGCCGGATCACCCTTGGTGGCGGCATGGGTTGCTGTCCGGGCGGCTGGACTTGTCCGTTCGGGCCAACAACCGCCCCCGGCGGCACCGCCTGAGCGGGGACGGGGACGCCCGGCTGGGGAACACCCGGCACTTGGCCGACCATCCCCGGCGCCTGCCCTTGCGGAGGCACGCCGGGGGCTTGGGCAGCGGGAATGGCCGGCTGAATCTGTGGCGGTGGCGGGACAGGCATGGCCATCCCCGGGACCGCCATGGGCGGCGGACCGGCGTCGAATTTGACCACGCCGACTTCGGCACCCTGACGGATCGTGGCAGTGGAATTGCTGTATTTGTCGGTGGCCACATCGACTTGCACGAGCGTCAGACCCCCTTCGCTCGCGCCCTGCTTGATCATCATCCGCTGCTGCGTGGACCGCTCCATGAGGAAAGCGATCGGCTCGCCTCCGACCTCGGCCAGTCCCGTCAGGGCGTAGCGCTGGGCCAGACCGGCCGACTCGACCGGGGGTGCCACCGATTCCAACTGGAAGGGTGAGCGTTTCCAGAGAGCTTCATAACGCACCAGCGGGAAGGGCGGCGGCACCAAATCATCCTCCGGTCCCGCGGCGGGTTCGGACGCGGCTTCGGCCGGCGGAGATGGTAGCGGCACGGGGGTGACCGGCGGGCGCGGCGGGGCAGGCGACGCAGAAGGATCCGCCGGCCGCTCGGTCAGCTCGGGCTTGACCAGCAGTTCCGCGGCTGACGGGGTTTCGGCCGGCGCGGGCGGCGCGGCGAGCAGAAGTAAAAAGAGGACGACGGTCTTCACGGCGCGGCCTCCCCGGTCGGACGATACCAGCGCGCGACCTCGACATCGCAGACCACCTCCGGCGGTTCCCCGCTCTTGATGCGGAGTTGTTTGATCACGCGGAAATCGCGCGGCTTCTGCAGCGCGGACAACCATTTGACCACGGCCTCCATGGGGCCCTTGACCGTCGAGGCATCGTAGACCTCGGCGATGGAACCGCGCGGCGGCACCGGTCCCCCGCCGCGGCGGGTGTATTCGAGACCGCTGTTCTTCGCGCTCGTCTCGACGAACTGCGTGAACTTGGTGTCGTCCTCCACCGTGCCGACGTCGTCCGCCGGCTGGTTGGCGTCGAGCCACGCCGCCCGCTCGTCCCAGTAGGCGCGGTCGGCGAGGATGGCGCGGTGCTCGTCCAGCTGCGCGCGCAACTGGACGATGCCGGTCTGCAGCGAACGCTGACGGTTGAGGAAAGCCTGCAAGCCCACGATGTTGAGCAGGAGGAAAATCGCCCCGAGGAGGAAGAAAAGCAGTTTCCGCTCCTTAGCTGTCAGTGCCCTCATCGAAACCTCCTTCCGTCCGGGCCGCCGCCCCCGGCCGCACCCCGTCGATCTGGAAACGCGCGCTGCGGTTGGGCAGGGACTTCGGATTTTCCGCCGTCCATTCGTAACCGGACAGCTCCTTGCTTTTTTTCACCGCATCCATGTAAAGCTGCGCGGCGGTGAAATCCTTGGCCTCGCCTTGCAGTATGACACGACCGAGATTCATTTCGAAAAGCGTCAGCCGCACACCTTCTTCCGGCAGCAGCCGGGCCGCCTCGTGGAGCACCTCGAGCGGATAGCCCTTCGGGTCGAGCGCGGGGTCGAGCGCGTTCCAGCGCTGCATGGCTTCCTTGGTCGAGGCCACGGCCCCGGCATCGCGGTCGATCTCGGCCTGCAACGACCGTGCCTGCCAGTGCAGGCGCAGGGTGTTGGCGGCCAGCGCCAGGACCAGGAAAAAATAAACCGCGGCCGCCGCCAGGGCGAGACGCTGACGCCGCGCCGCCGTGGCTTTCGACGTCTGGACCTCGCGCACGGGCAAGGGCAGGCAATCCGCACCTCCGGCCGGACGAACCGGCGGTGGCAACGGCGCGGTGTCGACCGGCACGCCGCCGGCGGAGCGCCACGCCTCCAAGTCCGGCGGCTCGGCCTCCTCGTGGAGAATCCGGGCCGCCACCACCCCCGCCTCCAGCATGTGACCGGCCTCGAGCGGGGCCAGCATCATCCAAACCTCCAAGGCCATGCCCGCATCCGGGGCTCCGGACGTCAGGGGCTGGAAATGCAGGAGTTTGTCGCCGCGCGTCACCGCCGCCACCCAGACGCCGTCCTCCCGCCAAATCGTCACCGCATCGGAGGCCAACGGCAGGCAGGCAGGCGAAACCGCGTATTCGGTCACGTCCCCGTGCCAGTAACGCGCCGCCAGTTGCGCCGGCCACACCACGGCATGCAGAAGCACCTCGCGGTCTTCCCGGGCGATCTCCCGCCAGACGAAAGTGGTCGCCTCGCGGCTGCGCCCCGCCAGACCGCGCAACTCGAGTTGCGTGAAGATCAGGTCGGCGAAAACGGACGGATCCTCGGCCGGAACCCAGACCGCGAAGGAAAAAGCGCGCCGGACCGGGATGGCGATGAGGCTGCCGGCGGCGGGCTTGAGGTCGGCAAGCTCCGGCGCTTCGCCGGACACCTCCCAGGCGCCACCCTCGCCTTCCTGCCATTTTTGCCATCCGGACGCGACCGGACGCAAAATGGCGCGGCGGCGCGCGGCGCGGGGTTTTTCTATCTTTCCTCCCATAACAGGTATTCGGTGGGCTGGCCGCCGTCACCGGCAGCCGTCACAACGGAGATCAGCACTTCACAGTCGTCCACGAGACCGCGGCTATCAATTCTTTTGACCGCGCTCTCGGTGGTCAGCCGCGCCGTCACGCGGTCGGGCGGAAGCGGGGAAGTCTGCAGCCAGCCGCCCAACTGTTCCACGCTTTCGAAGCGCACGTCATCTTCCGACGGCTCGATTTCGTCGCCCCCGCGGCGCAGACGCAGGATGTCCCCGACCATTTCGGGGGTGAGCCCCGTAACGGCCTGAAGCACATCCGCACCGGCCTCGTTGACGTCGATCTTTCCGTCGCCGAAGACCGTGAAAGCCTCGCGCCAGGCGGGGTTGCGTTCGGCGAGAACTTCCATGCCCATGACCCGGCCCATCTCGTCCACCGAGCGGAACGGACGGTCGGCCGGAGCGTCCACGATGCCCATGGCCTCGTAATCCGCCTGCTCGGCGCCGTTGAGCTGGCGCCCGGCATCGTCGTCCACCCAGTCGGTCAGCCGGTCGAAAAGGACGTCGGCCTCGTCATTGCTCAGTCCCCACAGGATGAAAAGATTCTTCAAGGTGATGCGATCCTGCTCGGCGAGCAAAGCATTGATGTTGAAACGCGCGCCCTCGCCGCGGATCTGCACGCGCAATTTTCCGCCGTCGTCCAGATCCTGGTTCAACAAAGCGACATCCTCGCGGGTCACCTGCGGATGCAGGCCGAGGGCCACGCCGCTCAACGCGATCTGGCGCGCGGCCAGGCGTTTGGCGCCGGACGCCCCGGACTCCAGTTCCAGTCCCACCAAGTCCGCGACCCACAGCACGGCAAAGGACAGCACCGCGATGGCCCAAAGCACGAGCAAAAGGGCCGCGGCGCGCTGGGACGGGCGGGTCTTTCTCATGGCTCCGGCACCGGACCCGACCGGCGCGCCTCGAGCTCCTGTGGTTGCCCCGGCTGACCTTCCGGGCCGGTCGTTTGCTCCTTGACCGGCGGAAGCCAAAACACGTAGCTCCGCGGGATCTCCTCGCCGAGCAGTTCCAAGCTCAACTCGACGAGGGGCGGACGCTCCCCGCCTTCCGGCCACTCTTCGACCCATTCCTGAAGCGCGGGGTTGAAAAACCGCCAACGCGCCGCGCGCAGGTCCGGCACAAGCCGTAGCCAGCGGCCGCGGTCCAGGGCATCGCGGCGCTCCGTCTCGCCGAGCGAGGAAGGCAGAAGAAGCAGGCTGAATTCGCGGCCGCCACCCAAGCGCGGCCGCGCCGCCAGCACCACCGCGCCGGCCGAGGGCCCGCCCGATCCCCAGGCGAAAACCCCGGGCGCATCGCGCAGCACAATCTCCGGAATACCTTCGCCCCCCGCGCGCACGCCGCCGGAAATTCCCGCCGTGGCCGGCAGGTTGTGGAACGTGCGGCGCAGCAGCCCCACCAACGCGTTCAGCCGCTGGGTGCGCAGGTTCTCCTCGGACAACGTCGCCGTGGCCTGCATCGCCGCGGTCACCGTCGCGTAGATACCTCCGGCCATCAGCACGAAAATCATGATGACCACGATCATCTCGAAGAGCGTGAAGCCCGCGCAGCCGCGCTGGAAAACGCGCCGCTTCATGGCTGGTAACGCAGGTGGCTTTCCTGCCATTCCTGCTTCTCGCCCTGCTCGGTCCACTCGGCCCGCACCGTCACCCGCCAGAGCCCGCCGAGTTCCTCGTCATCCTTGTTGCGGAATTCGGGGGCCGGCTCGGCCGCGACGGAATACGTCACGCCGAGGACATCCGGTCCCGCCTCGCGTCCCTGCTCCAGAACCGGGACCGGCAGGGCCATCGACTCGTCGAGGAGCGACTCAAGCTGCTGGCGGATTTCCCCGTCACGACGGAGGTAATTGTTGGCCGCGAAGGCGCGGTCGAGGGCGAAAGCCAGACCGCCGACCGCGAGCACGAACATCCCGAGCGCGACCAGCACCTCGAGCAAAGTGAACCCGCCTCGCCTCATGGGATGTAATATCCTTCGTCGGCGATTCCCGCGGTCAACGCGTCGAAAGTCACTTTCATCCACGCCTCGTCCTCCTCCACGCGCACCGACAACGGCTCGCACAGACCGGTCGGTTGGAAAACCCACCGCTGGCCGTCCGGCCGCACCGCCCGGTCGGCTCCGAACGGCTCGATGACGTAGCGCATGCCGCGCGGCAGGCGGAACGACTCCGCCGGTTCCTCTTCCCCGGGCCGACGGAGGGCAAAGCCGTCTTTGGCGAAAATCACCTCGGCGGCCCGTCCCGTGGTCATGGCATCGGCCCGCGCGGTTTTGGCCAGCACGAGCAACTCGCGCACCACATCGCGGAGGCGCTGCTCGCGGGTGAAACCCGATGTCATAGGCACGGCCGCGCCGATGATCAGGACAATGATCGCGACGACCATCGCGATCTCCAGCAAGGTGTAGCCGCGGGCCGGCCGGCGCTTGGTTCTCATGGGCTCCGCCGCCCGCCGGGTCACTCGGTGGACGACTGGTTCGTGATGTCGTCGCCGCCGCCTTCCTGGCGGTCCGGACCTTTCGAGACCAGATCGAACCCGCGGGGGTTCAACTTGCCCGGATTGCGATAAAGGTAGGGCTCGCCCCACGGATCGAGAGGCACGCGCTCCATCAGCTGGATCCAGCGGCGCGGCGCGGGTTCGGCGCTGGGACGCTGCACCAATGCTTCCAAACCTTGCGCGGTGGTGGGCATGCGCATGTTCTGCATTTCGTAGGTGCGCAGTTGCGTGCTGATGGCCTGAAAGTCGGCATCCACGCGGCTCTGGCGCGCCACATCGATGTTGCCGACCAGCAGGTAAATGGCCGACCCGACCAGCACCGCGATGATGCCCAGCACGAGCATGATCTCGAACAGGGTGTAGCCCGCCGTATGACGGAGGTTGCGCGGAGAGAATTTCGTCATCGGGGGAAGATGCTTGCGCGCGGGACAATTGTCAAAATCCCTTGCCGTCCGGACCCCGCAGGCGTCGGGCCGGCGCCGCAATTCAGAGCGAACCACCAGTGCCCCAGAACGTCTGCAACTGCTCCGCCGGGCTGGGCGCGCCGGAGACGGGCGGCAACGGCAACTCCTCGTCCACCACCGGCTCTTCGGCGGGCAAATCGCTCAGCGGCAGGGAAAGATCGGGCTCGCGCGGGGCCGGGGGGTAAGTCATTTCCAGGACCGCCTCACGGATGCTCGTGCGGTTGCTGTAGCCGGAATTGACCGGCGACCGCAACTCGAGCAGGAGGGAATTTTCGCCCGGCAGGAGCAGGGCGGACGGGATATGCGCCGTGGCGCGCCGCCAGCCGGCGAACTGCGTCTCGCGGCCGGGCAACCCGAGATGACCCGGATCTTCAAGCGTCGGTATTTCGACGGACAACGGTCCGACTTCCTGGTCGTTGACCACGAGCCAGACTTCCTGGTCGAGATACACGCCGGCCACGGAAGCCTCGAAGCGCGCCATGCTCGGGCTCTGCTCGAGCGTGGCATCCAGTTGCAACGCGGGCGTCAGCACCTCGGCACCCTCGGTCAAAGCCGCGCGCACGACACGGTCGCGCCACTCGTCCTGCAGGACCGGGCGCGGGCCGCCGTCCACGTCGGCTTCGGCGAGGGTGAGACGCGAAGCGGTGACCACGACCGGCACGTAGCGCGTCGAGGACGACAGCATCGTGCGTTCGGCGACCCACTCGAATTTCACGCGGTTCACGTTGAGGTTGGCCCCGCCTTGGAGCAGCAAGGCGCCGTTGCCGCCCAGTCGCGAGGCGCTGATGAGCAGGGAACGCTGGTTCGGCGCGCCGATGCCTTCGCCGAGATTTTCCGCCACGACCTCCGTGGTGCTCTGCCCGTCGCGCTGCCACTCGACGCGCAGACCGCCGCCACCGGTCTCGTCGAAAACGAGATGCACGAGCAAATCGCGGTCGACCGGCGGGGACAGCCGGAAGGCGAGTCGCGAACCGCTGCCCGGCGCAACCACCGGCGGTCCGTGCATCCATGCAGGCAAGGCCTGCGCGGCATCGAAAGGAAGGTCCGCGGTGAAAACCATCTGGTCGTCTTGGCCACAAGCCGCATCCGCCTGCAGCAAAGCCGCCAGCGCGGCACAAACAATCGCGAGATGAGCGGAGCGTCTCATGGTGGGGGGGCGTCCTCTGACGGATCAGGAATAATACCATAGGGCAAAAAATCCTGGAAGAAGGAATCCTGCAGGAGGGCGTCGAAAAGCGATGCCGGCAAACGTCCGCGCACCT
This sequence comes from uncultured Chthoniobacter sp., assembly GCA_964516705.1. GTDB lineage: Bacteria > Verrucomicrobiota > Verrucomicrobiia > Chthoniobacterales > JACTMZ01 > JACTMZ01. The sequence goes on along the minus strand of CAZEYV010000047.1, from coordinate 1,665 downwards.
CGGCCAGATACTTCCCCGCGGTCTCCCGGTCACCGTGCAGGAGGGCATCGGCCGCGCCGAAAAAAAGTTGCTCCGGCGGATATATCCCGTTGATCGCCTGAAGTTTGAGCGGAGGAGAGCCGGCCTCGTGGTTGAGCCGGATCCCGGCCAACCCGGCTTTGACCGTCGAGATGATGATGCTGTCGGTTTTGGAAACCCTCTCCAAAGCGCGCCGGTAGGCATCGACGGCCGCTTCCGGTTGGCCCGCGGCACGGTGGAACTCCGCCTCGACGTAATGCGGCATCGGGCTGAGCGGGTCCCAGTCGCGCGACTTTTGCACGGCCCGGAGCACTTCCTCGCGGGCCGTCTCGACCGCACCGCCTGCCCGCGCCCGCTCGAGCGCGATCAGCCCCGTCAGAGCTTGCGCGCCGCCTGTTTCCTCGTCTTTCTCCACGGAGCGGCGCGCCGCGGTCTCCGCCGCATCGAAACTCCCCATCTCGAGATGCGTGAGGGCAAACTGGTAGTCCAGCCCGCGCAAAGCGGGATCCTCGGTGCGCGCCTGCTCAAGGTAGCCGAGCGCCTCGCGGGGACGCCCGGCGAAACGCGAAGCCAGGGCCGCCTCGACAAAATCCCGCGCCATCCTCCGCTTCTCCGGAGCCGCCGCGGCTTCCGGCAGGACCACCGGTTGCTTGGCCGTCTTGGCCGCCACCACATGCCCCGCGAGGAAAGCAACAAGAGCCAGCAACAGGACCATCATCCCGTAGAGCACCGCGCGCAAAACCTCCAGCCACATGGCTCCATGCAAGTGGCGGTTGGCCGTGACGTCAAGTCACCCGGACGCTTTGGGATTGAAGAACCGCCCGTGCCCCGCAACTATTCCTCCCGCGGCTTGCCCCGCCTTTCCTGTTTTATGCCGAGCCTCGATCTCTTCCTTCAGCCCGAGATTTTCCTCGCCTGGACCTCGGCCCTGAAAACCGTCGTCATCCTGGGCATCGTCCTCACCATGGTGGCTTACTCCGTCTGGGCGGAACGCAAAGTCAGCGCCTTCATCCAGGATCGCATCGGACCCAACCGCGTCGGCTGGGCCGGGCTCATCCAACCGGTCGCCGACGGCGTGAAACTCCTCCTCAAGGAGAATTTCGTCCCCGCCGGGGTGAACAAATTCTATTTCAGCATCGCCCCGAGCCTCGCCATGGTGCCGGCCATCCTCGTTCTCGCCGTCCTGCCCTTCGGCAGCACGCTCTTCGGCGTTCCCATGGTCATCGCCGACCTCGACATCGGTGTTCTCTGGGTCTTCGCCGTCTCCTCGCTCGGAGTCTACGGCATCGTCCTCGCCGGCTGGGCCTCGAATTCGAAATACCCCTTCCTCGGCGGCATCCGCTCGAGTTCGCAGATGATTTCCTACGAGCTTTCGCTCGGGCTTTCCGTCATCCCTGTCTTCATGATCACCGGCACGCTCAACCTCGGCGAGATCGTGCAATACCAGATCGACAACGGATGGATGGTCTTCCCCGCGTGGTTTCAGAGCGGGGCGGGTCCGCTCGAAATCACCACCGACAGCGGCGCCCTCTTCGGACTCAGCCTGGAGAAATCACTCCTCTGGATCCCCATGATGATTTCATTCGTAGTCTTCATGATCGCCATGTTCGCCGAAACCAACCGCGTCCCCTTCGACCTGCCCGAGGC
>CAZEYV010000046.1:0-41505 GCA_964516705.1 uncultured Chthoniobacter sp. | reverse complement strand
TTCCGCAACCCGGACGGAACCCTCGCTATTGTCGTCTTCAACCCGACCGAACAACCCGCCGAGTTCGCCCTCGGGGTGGCCGGAGAAGCGAACCTGACCTGCCGGATTCCGGCCCGCGGTATCCAAACCTATTTCGAATCCCCGCAGTCTTAAGCCACCGATTTCGCACCAACCCTCATCCAACCCCCGAAACCCATGAAACCCGCAGCCAACCACGCCGTCAGCGGAAAATTCCCCCGGGCCACACCCCTCGTCGCCACCCTTGTCCTCGGCTTGAGCGCCCCACTCGGTCACGCAGTCGACAACTTTTGGACCGGCGCCGTGAGTTCGGACTGGAATGAGGCGGCCAACTGGTCGGAGGGCGGCGTGCCTGACACCCTATTCGGTGACAACGCCGTTGTGGCCACAACCACCCCCAACATTGCGACGATCACCGCGGATCTTTCCGCGACCCCCAATGACATCATCGTAACCGGTGGCGGCCGGATCGACCACCAGGCCGGTGTGGCCGGCACTTTTGGCGGCGCTTGGATGTTCGTCGGACAAGATAGCACGCCGAGCGTGTACAACCTCGCGGACACCTCGACGCCGGGAGTTGGCATCACCGGATACGCCCAAGGGACGGGCACCTTGAATCCGAGTGGAAATCTCCAAGTGGGATCTTGGGGTCCCGACCGCAAGGGGACGATCAACATCAACACGACGGAAGGAGTGAATGTTGCCGGCGGACTTTTTATCGGCAACGACAACAACTGCGTCGGTGTCATGAATCTGGAAACGGGTGCCGTGACCGTTTCACACGGCCCCGGCTTCGCCACGGACAACACCCAGGTCGGCCACAATAGCGGCAACGGAACCCTGAACATTTCCGGCGGTTCGCTGTCAGCCTCCAGAAATTTTCGGGTAGGCAACGAGGGGGGCACCGGCACGGTCAACCTGACCGGTGGATCGCTCCTCATCGGGGGAACCGACGACATGTTCATCGGACGCGACCGGGGCACCGCCGTGTTCAACCAGTCCGGCGGCGTCGCTGACTTCAACCACAACACCTTCATCGCGAACGGCAACAATGCAACTAACCCGACCAGTGGCACCTACAACCTCGACGGAGGCACCCTCAATGTCAGGCGCGAGTTCGCCATCGGTCGCGAGGGTACCAACGCGATCGGCACCTTGAACATGACCGGCGGCACGATCACCAAGACCGGGGATGAGAAAATGATCGTTGGTCAGAACAACGGCAAAGGTTTCGTCGTGCAAAGCGGCGGAACGATCAACGTCAATAACGAGTTGTTTATCGGCAATGAAAACGCCGGGGCCTCGGGCACCTACACGCTGAACGGAACGGGAGCGCTGAACGTTTCCAATGAGGTGGTCGTCGGCCGCGAGAGCGGCACCGGCACTCTAAACGTCAACGGCGGGACTATCACCACCGCCGACAACGGCAACATGTATATCGGACGCCGCAATGGCACCGGCACCCTCAACCAGTCGAACGGCGTGATCATTGTGAACAAGGAATTCGGCGTGGGCACGAGGGATGACAACAAGATCGGCACCGGCACCTACAACTTGAGCGGAGGCTCCCTCTCGGTCTCGAATAACATCTTCATCGGCAAGGATCTCGGGTCACTCGGAACAGTAAATATGACCGGTGGCACCATGACCACGAGCGACAAACTGCAGATCGGCCACAACCAATCCACGGGTGTGGTCACCCAAAGCGGCGGCACGGTGAATGTCCAAAACGAGATCTACATCGGCAACGAGACGACCAATACATCGGTGGGAACCTACACCCTCAGCGGCGCGGCGGTGGTCAACGTGGGCAATGAAGTCGTCGTGGGTCGCGACAATGGAACCGGCGTCCTCAATCTCGACGGTGGCACCTTGAAGGCCAACAAAATCTCGGGTGGAAGCGGCAGCGCGACGGTCAACTTCAATGGCGGCGTCCTCCAAGCCAAACGGGACGAGTCCAACCTCATCGAAAACTTGGACGCGGCCAGTGTGGCGAGCGGCGGACTCAAGATCGACAGCAACGGGTTCAGCGTGGCCACCAGCCAGTTTTTCACGGGCGCGGGCGGCTTGGAGAAATCGGGGGTCGGTCAGCTCACTTTGAGCGGCCCGAACACCTACGCGGGCGCCACGACGGTCACCGCCGGGGTTTTGCGGATCGAAAAAACCGGACTGAATGCCATCGTCGATGCGGACGCCAACACCTTAGTGGCCGAGTTCGCCGCCCAGCCTGCTCCGGGGAACTATGCAATCCTCCCCGGACCTTTGGCCGGAGCTCAGGATTTCAGCGCCACCGGCTTGGGTTCGAACCAGCAGGCGACGTTCTCCAACGCGAGCGGCATCGTGACCGTGACGGGAGAACCGGATGGCGATCCCTATGTGGCTTGGATCGACAGCTTCACCCCGAATCCCTTGCTGCCGGATGACGCATCCAAATTGCCCACCGCCGACCCCGACGGGGACGGTATCGCCAATCTGATGGAATACGTGCTGGCCGGCGGCAACCCCGTCGTGCCGTCTCTCTCCATTCTTCCGACCGTGGCCAGCGTGGGCGACGACCTTGTGCTCAGCTACACCCGCAACGACGAGTCGGAAGCGGACACCACCCAGGTCGGCCAGTGGACCACCGACCTCACCACAGGCGTCTGGACTGACGTCACGCCGGTGGTGGTCAACGAAAACGGACCATTGGCGGACGACATGACTGTCACCGTGTCCAAGAGCAATGCGGTCAACGGCCGACTGTTCCTCCGCTTGAAAGTCACCATGCCGTAACAGCGTGGCCCAGCGTCTTCCAGATCCCGACGTGCGGAACACCCCGCGATGGGTCTCCGGGCGAGTGGTCAGGAATGCCGTCGTGAAAAAAGGGTCCGCCCATTCCCCCACCCTGAGCGTGCTCGCCGGTCTCCCGTCGTTCACGGTCGCCCTGCCATCGCGCCGCTTTTGTTATGGCGCGGGCTTCACTTTGATCGAACTTCTCGTCGTGATCGTCATCATCGGGGTTCTCGCCGCCTTGGCTGTCCCGGCCTTCTCCACGGTGAGAGAGAGTGCCGACAAGGCGAAATGTGTCAGCAATCTCAAACAATTGGTGACCCTGACCACCGCAATGTCCTCGGACAACAACGGCAAGATACCGAATTGGACGGAAATCACCGGCCCCTGGCACTGGGACGAAATACGGCAGTATACGGGGACACCGACCAACGCGCCCCTCAAGGGCAGTGTCTTCCAGTGCCCGGCGACCTGTCGCAATCCTGTCCTTAGCAAAGAGCTGGATGTCACCAACGGGGAATTTCCCGTGGGCCGAGGCCACTACAGATTCAACAACTTCTATGCGGCGGGCCAGCGACCTAAATTCAAAGCAAGCGAAGCCCTTCTGTTCTGGGATTTCGCCTACACCACCACGCCAAACGCCGATTGGTCCCACCACCGCGGCAGTTCCAATCCGGTCCTTAATCTTGCCTACGCCGACGGACACGTGGCCACCGTCAGCGCACAGGATTTACGCTCGGGAAACCGGGCCCAAGGAATTGCCCCTCTTTATCCGTTGGGCGGCAGCGATTACACGGCTAGGCTTTACCGTCTGGGCTGGGTGCTGGAAAAGTAATATTTTGATCAGTGCCGCCCCACAGGATTTCGCCCCCCAAAAAAGCACCTTTTAGACAAAACACCATAGCCCACCCGACACCACTCCCTACCCCATGGCCACACACTCCTCCTCCCACCTGTTTCGCGTTTCCCTGCTTTCCGCGGTTGCCGCCCTCGGGGGCTTTCTCTTCGGCTATGACAGCGGGGTGATCAACGGGACGGTGGGAGCGCTGCAAAAAGCTTTCAACGCCGACAACGTGGGCAGCGGCTTCAACGTGGCTTCGATGCTGCTGGGCTGCGCGGCGGGCGCATTCCTCGCCGGCCGCATCGCCGATCGCTTCGGACGGCGTGCGGCGCTTCTTGCCGCGGCGATTCTCTTCGGCATCAGCTCGTGGGGCTCGGGCATCGCCACCGGATCGTTTGAATTCGTGATTTACCGGCTGCTCGGCGGCTTCGCAGTCGGAGGGGCCAGCGTGATTTGTCCGGCCTACATCAGCGAGATCGCCCCCGCCGCCTACCGGGGACGGCTGGCCACTCTGCAGCAGATGGCCATCGTGCTCGGACTCTTCTTCGCCTTTCTCATGAACTACCTGATCGCCTTGGGCGCGGGTGGCGCCTCGGAGCCGTTCTGGTTCGGCTTTCAAGCCTGGCAGTGGATGTTCTGGATGGAATTGGTTCCGGTCGCTTTGTTTTTGGGAGGCCTCATTTTCATCCCCGAGTCGCCGCGCTATCTGGTCGCGATCGGACGCACGCAGCAGGCCGAGGCCGTGCTGGCCGGCCTTTCCCACCCGGAAGACGCGGCGGCCAAGGTGCGGGAGATCCGCGCCACCCTCGACGAGAACCACCGTCCGGGCATGCAGGATCTCATCAATCACAGCACCAAGCGTCTCCATCCCATCGTCTGGGTGGGTATCGCCATCGCTGCCTTGCAGCAATTGGTCGGGATCAATGTCGTCTTCTACTACGGCGAAGTGCTCTGGCGGGCGGCCGGCTTCTCCGAGTCCCACGCGCTGCTGATCAATGTGATCGGCGGCATCATCAACGTGAGTGCCACGGTCGCGGCGATTCTGCTCATCGACAAAGTCGGACGCAAACCCCTGCTCATCGCCGGCTCGATCGGCATGGCGCTCTTCCTCGGCATCCTTGCCGTGGTCTTCGGCACGGCCGAAGTCGGTCCCGATGGAAATCTGGTCCTCGGCGACGCCGCGGGTCGCGTTGCCTTGGTCAGCGCGAACCTCTACATCGTCTGCTTCGGTATTTCTTGGGGGCCGGTCATGTGGGTGCTGCTCGGTGAGATGTTCCCCAACCGGATCCGCGGGGCGGCGTTGTCCCTGGCCGGACTTTCCCAGTGGGGCACCAATTTCTTGGTCACCATGACCTTCCCCCTTCTCCTCGCCACCATCGGTCTGGGCGGGGCCTACAGCCTCTATGCCATCTTCGCCGCCCTCTCCGGCTTCTGCGCGTGGAGATTTGTCCGCGAGACCAAAGGCCGCAGCCTCGAGCAGATGGAACTTTAAGCGCATCCCCCGCCCATCCATAGTTGCCGGTTATGGCCAAGATCTACATCGGCACGGACAGCGGTGCCACCACCACGAAAATTTCGGCGGTCGACGAAACGGGCGCGCCGGTTGCCCGGGACGTGTTGCAGAAACCGACACGGACCGCGGAGGGGCAGTCCGCGGTGATCGAAGGATGGATTGCCGCGATCGACGAATTCCTCGCCACCCACGGCCGCCCGTGGGCCGACGTGGCCGGCGCCGGTCTGGCCATTCCGGGTCCGTATCAGTCCTACGGCATCATGGACCGGTCGGCCAATTTTCCCCCGGGATTCGCCGGCTGGAACGTGTTCGCGGACTTTTCCCGCGCCCTGGCCAAACGTGCCGGGCATGAGATCCCGCTGGTTGTCGGCAACGACGGCAACTTCGGCGGCATCGCCGAAGCACACGGCGCGCGCGGCGCCGGCAAAATGTCCGTTCTCATGCTCATGCCCGGATCCGGGCTGGGCTGCGCCTTCATCGACGCGGAGGGCCGGCCGCTGGACGGTGACACCCTCGCCGGGATGGAGTCCGGCCACACACCGGCGCCGTTGCACCTGTTGGAATGGACCAAAAAGCCTTTACCCTGCGGATGCGGGCGCGACTGGGGTTGCGTCGAGGCTTACACCACGATCGCCGGGCTCCCGCACCTCCTTGAGGAAATGCTCCCCGGCTTTCCCGACCACGAATTGGCGAAGTCCGCGGCGAGCCCCAAGGAAAAAGCCCTCTCCCTCCGCACCCGGGCGCAGCAAGGCGATCCCCTGGCCTGCGCGATCTTCAACTTCCAAGCGCGCGCCATGGGCCTGCACATCGCCTCGCTGGCCATGACGCTCGATCCGGGCATCGTCATCATCGGCGGCGGCCTGATGGACCACGAGGCCACCACTCCCGCCTTCCGGGAGAACTACCTTCGCCTCGTGCGCGAGACCGCCATGCCATACCTCTGGCCGAAACAACGGGAAAACCTCAAGGTCCTCCCCGCCGTCCTCGGCGACTTGTCGCAGGCCATCGGCGCCGCCATGGCCGCGCGCCTCGGAGTCCGGGGCTAGAGCGGTTTCGGTCCCTGCCTTGACCCGCTGCCGCGGACAACCTGACCGCTGGGTTCAATCGCCCGAAGGAGCAAACGTTTTCCGGGCAAGAAACGGCCAAGCCTGGGGGAATTCGAAGGCCGGATGACGCGGGCCCGACCACGGGGCGTTGATGGCGGAGAGATGACCGGCGAGGAAGTAGGCCGGTTCGACGTAAAACGAGCGGAGACGGCAGAAAGTTTTCCACGCCGCCTCGCGGTCCGGGAGCAAGGCGACACCGTTGGTGGAAAGAAATTCCATGGCTTGGTCCCATTGCGCGCGGGTGATGCCAACGTCGTGAACGGATTCCACGGGACCGGGCGAGTTGATTTGTTCCTCGATGACCCACGCAACCATCGCGCTGCCGGAGTCGTCCCCCGAGGTGCGCGAGATCTCGCTGGCCTTGAGCGCATGGAAAGTGTCCGCCCCCTGGGCCAGGAGGCGGGCTGCGACCGGGCTCGCCTTACCCTCGATCGCGGCCGCGCGGATGGCCATGCCATCAAGAATGGCCAACAAGGTCACCACCCAGTGACGGTCGCGCACGGGCGAGCGGAAATGATTCAGAAGCGGGTAAATGTATTGGCTTACCCGCATGGCGCAGATCCAGTCGACGCATTTGCCCGCGTCCTCGTCGTGCAAAGGAGTGCGGAGACGTTCTTGGCGGAGAACCAGCTCCGGCCCCCAGCCCGGCTCCCCGCACAGGATGGCGATCTTGCTCATGAACGCCTCGCGCGCCGTGTAGGCGGTGTAGAGGGTCAGGAGGAAACCAATGAAGACTGAAATCACCGTGGTTCCGGTAAAGGCCGCGACGAACATCACGGTCAACGCACTGAAGCCCGATGCCTGCATGACCCCGAGCGTGCTCATGCTGGACCCGGAGCGGTAAAAGGCCTCGGTCGGCGCGCAGCCGGTCACGCCGTAGAAAAGGAAGGCAAACGCACCGATGAAAATGAGGAGAAAAAGCGCGAGGTAAAGCAGCACCGTGGCGGGACCCTGCACGGCGAGATAACGGTCGAGTTGGACGTAATTGCGGGCCCGGTGGGCGATGGCGCGGAAGACAAGATGGCACGAGCGGGTGACCAACAACGCCAACTTTTGGTTCGTCGGACGCGGCACGAGCATGACGCCGGTCGCGGCCATGATCGCCGCCCAGAGCAGGGCCAGCCCGAACACCACCGCCACGGCGCGCACGACAAGGGACGACCAATCGGGAGCGGCGGCGGCGAGAAGGTCCACGGTTCAGCGTTTGGTCACGGCCACGGAGGCCGTCTGACCGATGCGCAACGGCACCGGCGGTTGCCCCGTGATATGCACGCGCACCGGGAACCGGTTGGGCAACCGCACCCAGTCGATGGTTTGCGGCACGTCGGGCAACATCTGGTTCCCCGCCGTGCTGCCGTCCTGCACGAAAATCCCCCACGCGGTGCTGACCACTTCGCCCTCGAATGGTTGGCCGTTGTGCCCCATCAGCGTGACGCTCACCTTGTCGCCGGGTTGCACATGGGAAATTTGCGTTTCCTTGAAATACGCGGCCACCCAGAACGTCGACGTATCAACGAGCGCGAGAAGTTGCTGTCCGGCGGCGACATAGGTTCCCGGGCTGGTGTTGACGTTGGTCAAGTATCCATCGACCGGTGAGACCACCGTGGTGAATTCCAGATTGAGCTGCGCGTTTTCCACCGCGGCCTGCGCCGCCTCGACATCCGCCTTGGCCGCCTCGAAGGCCTGCACCTGGTCGTCGTATTGCTCGCGGCTGATCACGTTCTTGGCGAGAAGATCCACCGCGCGCTTGGCATTGGCTTCGAGATCGATGAGTTTGGCCTGCGTTTGCGCGAGCACGCCTTTGGCTTGGTCCAACGCGGCTTGGAACGTTCGCGGATCGATCTGGAAAAGCAGATCGCCTTTTTTCACCGCCTGGTTGTCCTTGACCGGAATCTGCACGATGGGCCCGGCGATGCGGGGCGCGACGCCGACCACATTGGCCCGCACATAAGCGTCGCGGGTCCACGGCTTGGTCAGGTAACGCGCGTAAAGAAGGAGGGCGGCGACCAGCGCCAGCGCGACGACGGCGAGCGTGATGAAAATCTTCGGCTTCACGGGGCAAAGATGAGTCCGAGCGTGCAACCGCAAAGCACGGCCAAGGCGATGAAGAAGAGTGGCAGATTCCAGATGTGACGGGTCAGCCGCAGCTGTTCGAGGATTCCAACCAGCAGCCATGCGGCGAAAAACCCGAGCGCGCCGATGACCATGCCCCACGGGAGCATGAAATCACCAAGGACGATTTCGGGGACGCGTAGCGAGAAGTCCATAGGGTGTGATTCTCCAATTTCCCACCCCCGAGGCAAGCCTGCCTCCGCACTCGCCTCCGCGGCGCGACAAAGCCAACATTTGTCCCGTGGAAGCCGTCGCGCCGCCCTCCGTCCTTCAACGCCTGATCGCCGCGCTGCAACCGGGCGCCGCGGCGCTCGGACTGCAAATGGCGCTGGCCGGCATGATTGCTTTCTTTTTCGCGCAGGTTCTGCGGCTGCAATACCCTTCGTGGTCGGTCTTCACCGTGATCGTCCTCCTCCTCTCCCGCTACGTCGGCGCGGTGGAGGAGAAGGCCTTTCTCCGCCTCGTCGGCACCATCCTTGGAGGCGTGATCGGATACCTCGCCACGGGCGCATGGCAGCAATCCCCCCTGCTCTATCTCGGAACCACGTTCGTTATCGTCACCCTGAGCGTGGCGTTTTTCGGTCAATCGCGGGCACCCTACGCCTTTTTGCTCACCGGACTAACCTTCATCGTCATCGCCTCCAACAGCATGGATCACCCGGACGATTCGTGGACCTATGCCCTCGCCCGCATCGAGGAGGTGCTGCTCGGCATCGTGGTCAGCATGGTGGTGCAAACGACGGTGTTTCCGACCTATGCCAACCGCGAATTCCGCCGCGTCTTGGGCACGGCTTTGGACGAACTGGCCTCGGCCACGCCGCTGGCCGCCGGCCGCTTTGGCAGCCCGCGGAGCGGACTGGCCGCATCCTTGCGTGACTTCCCGCGCTTGGCCTCCGAAATGCGGACACTTTTGCGCTTCGGCGCACGGGAAAGTGCCAGCTTCCGCCAGGAAATCGGACGCCACGGTCAGACCATCGACCTCTTCGCCCGGGCGGCCAGCCTGCTCCGTTCGGTCGAGCCGCTTCGTCCCGCCCCGGAGCCCTACCGCGATTGGCTCTCCGCCGATATGGATCGCGCCGGCCGACTGCTCTCCGCCGGATGGGAGGAATTACGAGAGGACGGACAACTCGGGAGCGAAACCCGGACCGAACTGGATGAAGTGGCCGGCCGCATCGGCACCACCATCGTCTCTTTGCGCACCGATCCCGCGGTGCAAAAGCTGGATGCAGCGCAAATCGTCGATGTCTCCGGAACCTTGCTCGCGCTGCGCGAATTGCGTCAGGTCATGCTTGATCTCGATGCGCTCTGGCAAACGCCGGAGAGCCTGCCGTCGCGGGAAGAAACACTGGCCTTGGCTCCGCCGTGGCCGGACGGATTCTGGCTACGCCACGGGGTGCGGGCCGCGTTGGCCGTGGTCACCGCGCTGGTCATCGAAAACTGGCTCTCTCCGCCGGGTGGCCCCTTCATGGTCCTTTGCACCTTCACCTTCGCCGCGCTCAACGCCCTGAGCCCGGAGGGCTCCGGCGACCGCGGGACTTTCGATTACGTTGTTCTCTTCACCCTCATCATGGCCGCGGCCTCGCTCGCCCTGATCGCCGGCACGCCGCTGATGGCCAGCTACGCGGTTTTCAACGTCTTCATCGCCACTTGGCTCTTTCTTTTCGGCTATTGGGCCCATGACCGCAACGGCGTCACCGTGCCCATGCAGATTTCGTTCCTCGTGCTCGTCGCGATCATCGGCCTCAACGCGGAGGAGCCGGTCTCGTTCCAAAAAATTACCGGCGTCTTCTTCGGTTTCGTCAACGGCTTTCTCATCGCTTCCGTCTACCAGCGCGTTCTCTGGCCCGTGCTCCCGCAGCGCCAATTGCAGCGCGGTGTCACGAGCTACCTCCGCACCGTGGCCGATTGCCTCCCCGCCGGATTCGACCGCCTGCCCCTCTGGCAACGCACCAAGCTCGCCCTGACCCCGTCGCAGGGCCGCGTTTACCTCAAAGCGATGGCCGGCCCGGCCTGCCCGGACGACGAAAGGCAGCGCCTCGAGGAATATCTGCTGACCTTGCAGCAACTGGTCGGAGAGATTTCCTTGGCCGTCGGACGATTCCTCCCCGCCTGCCCGCCGTCCCTTGCGGCCGAGCTCAGCCCGCAGGTGGAAGGCCAGCGCAACCTCATGAAATCCGGTCTGAACGAACTGGCCGACGCCTTCGCCGCCGCGCGTCCGCCCGCCGACCGCTCCCCCGAAATCCGCACCGCCCTCGCCGGGTGGGACCAAGCGATCAACCTCCTCCGCACCCGGCTGCGCGAAGAAGACGCCGATGCGGCCACCGGCGTCACCCTCATGGGCCTCGCCTCCCGCTACCGCACCAGCCTCGTCCTCCTCTCCCGCGCTTTCGACGAAGCCCGCGCGCTCAAACTGTCAGACTACCTCGGCGACGTGGCCCTGTAGCCCCGCCACTCTGTCGGCACGCCCCCGGGGCGCCGTAATTCGGGCCTCCGCGGCCACCCGCGGCTTGTCTTCGCCGCGCGGACCGTGTTCAACAACGCGTTCCCATCGGATGATTTACGATTTCTCACTGCGCACGGTCGGACTGACCGTCGGTCTCGCCCTTATTGTCTCGCATGGGCTCGCGCTGGTTGCTCCGGCCCGCATCATGGATTGGCTGAGGGCCTTTCCGAGATCGCGCCCGGCCGGAATCGTGCTCTGCACGCTCGCCGCCGTCTGGGCCTTCTGGCTGGCCGCCACCATGGACCTCGGGGAGTTCTCGCCCAACCGCACCCTCATCTGCGGGGTGGTCATCGCGGGAGCCGTCATGGTCCCGCTCTTCGCGGACGAATTCCTCTCCGTGCGTGCCCTCGGCATCCTCGCCCTGCTGGCCGCCGAACCGCTGCTCGGCGCCGCCTTCCTGCGGCCGGAGCAGACGCGTTTGTTCCTTGTTGTGCTGGCCTATCTTTGGGCCACCGCGGGTCTTTTCATGGTCGGCGCGCCCTACCTCCTGCGCGACTTGATCGGCTGGGCCACGGCCAAACCCTGGCGCTACCACGCCGCCGCGTGGTCCGGCATCGCCTACGGCGCCCTGCTCATTGCCATCTCGGTCTTTTTCTTCAAAGCCTGAACGCCCTGCCAAACCCCGACGCATGTTCCAGATCATCTTCAACGACTTGAGCGCGGCTGAAATGGCCGCCCTGCCCAAGCTCTTGCAGTTGGAAATCCTCGGCGAATTCCAGGTGCTCCCCGACGACCTCGGCAACCTCGACCCCAAGCGCTTCGGCAAAGTCGCGCGTGACGGACGCACCCTTTACCGCTACCGCGCCGGGGATTACCGCATTTATTTCGAACCGCACGATCACGGCCTGCTCATCCGCCGCGTGCTGAGCAAGAACACCATCCGCGACTTCCTCTTCCGCACCAGCCTGCCCATGGCGGAAGACGAGCAACTGGCCGGCAACCACAAGTTCTGGGAATTGATCGAGCAGGACGGCAAGCCGTCCTGAGTCGGTTCCCGCTTGCCGGGCCCGCGCTCTGACCCAAGAATCCCCGTCTTCCCCATGAATCAACAAAAACTGACCAATCCGTTCTATGCCCTCCTCAGTCTGCCCTCCACCGCGATGGGTTTCGCCCTCTGCGTGCAGATTTCCGCCCTGAGCTGGATTCTCAGCACGAAATACAACCTCTCGATCGAGCATGTCGGCCTCGTCTGGCTGGCCGGGCCGCTGGCCGGGCTTCTCGCCCAGCCGATCGTCGGACTGATCAGCGACAAGGTGTGGTTCTGGGGCGGACGGCGCCGTCCGTTCATCCTCATCGGCGGCGTCACTGCCTCGCTCATGTTGCTCGCGCTCCCGTTTCTCGGCAAATTGAGCGAGTGGAGCGGGATCCAGATTCTTTGGACGGCCATCATCGTGGCCCTCACCCTCGACCTGGCCATCAATGTCGGCTTCAACCCGACCCGCTCGATCATCGCCGACCTGACCCCCGAAGGCGAAGCCCGCACCAAGGGTTTCACCTGGATGCAAACCATCTCCGGCATGTTCGGTGTGCTCGCCTATGTCATTGGCGCGGTCTTCGGCAACTATGCGCTCATCTACTTCGGGGTCGCTCTCGTCCTGCTCTTCAATGTCGTCCCCGCCTTTTTCCTCAAGGAACCGCGCGAACTGGGCGCGGTCGCCGCGCACGACGCCCCGACCGAGCCGACCACGGGCCACGGCAAAACCAATCTCCCCCGACTTCTCCACATCTACCTCGCCCACGCCTTCACCTGGCTCGGCGTGCAAACCATGTTCGTCTTCATGTTTGCCTATTTGCAGCACACTCTTTTCCCGGGTGCGGCGGAATTGGATGACGCGCAGAAAGCCAGCCTCGGCCAAGTCATCGCCGTCTCCTTCCTCATCATGAACATCGTCGGCTTCATCCTGCCCGTCGCTGTGTTGCAACCGCTGGCCAAGAAAATCGGGCTCGTCCGCACCCACACCCTCTGCATTTTCATCATGGCTGCGGGTTACGCCGGGATCATTTTCTTCGGCCAAACTTCCACCGCACTCTACACGCTCATGGCCGTGGTCGGTATTGGTTGGGCCGCGGTGGTCAGCCTGCCCTTCGCCATCATGAGCGACAGCGTGGACAAGGCCCGCATGGGCACTTTCATGGGCATTTTCAATCTGTCGGTCGTCATTCCGCAGATCATCGTCAGCGTGCTCATCGGCAAAATGATCGGTGGAGCGGCGGACAAGGGCATCACCTTCATCATCTGCGCCATCTCCCTGGCCATCTCCGCCGTCCTTTGGGCCTTGCTCAAAGAGGACAAAGCCGAGCCGGGCGAACTCGCCATGGGTAGCGGGCATTGACCTCGGCTGACCCCCTGAATCCGTTTGACCCGCGCGCGTGTTGCGGCTAATTAATTCCATTCAACCGAGCGGCCATAGCTCAATTGGATAGAGCATCTGACTACGGATCAGAAGGTTTGAGGTTCGAGTCCTCATGGCTGCATTTCTCTCCGCCACTCCGGTGACCACCGAGCCCCGCCGCACCGTCCTTTACGATCAGCAAAAAGCCCTCGGCGCGCGCTGTATCAATTTCGGCGGCTGGGACATGCCGGTGCAGTTCACGTCGATCATCGACGAGCATCTGGCGGTTCGCAGGGCGTGCGGCGTTTTCGACATTTCACACATGGGCGAGGTCTTCGTTTCGGGTCCGCGGGCTTTCGAATGGCTGCAGCATATGCTGGCCAACGACCTGGCCAAATGTCCGGTCGGCGGCGGGCAATACACCTTCCTGCTCAACGAGCGCGGCGGAGTGGTCGACGATCTCATCGTTTACCGCATGGCCGATGACAATTTTCTTCTCCTGGTCAACGCGGCGAAGATCGAGGAAGACGTGGCCTGGCTGCAGAAGCATGCCGCGGAAGGAGTGACCATCGACAACCGGAGCGACACGATGAGCGCGCTCGCGGTGCAGGGACCGGAGGCGGCGCGCGTTTTTCGCGAAGTGTTCCAAACGGAGATGCCGGCGAGAAACACCTTCCTCGCGATGGAAAAGTGCCGCGGCGCGGTCATTGCCGCGGGCACCGGTTACACCGGGGAGAACGGGTTCGAATTGTTTTTCGCCAATAGTCTGGCCGGGGATATCTGGGCGGCGGTCCTCAAGGCCGGAGCCAAACCCTGCGGCCTCGGCGCCCGTGACACCTTGCGCTTGGAGATGGGCTATCCGCTGAACGGGTCCGACCTCTCGCCCGACCGCACGCCGCTCGAAGCCGGGCTCGGCGTCTTTGTTGCCTTGGACAAGCCGGACTTTGTCGGACGCGAAGCCCTGCTGGCCCAAAAAGCGGCTGGCCCGCCGTTTAAGCTGGCAGCCCTGCGCATGACCGAGAAGAGCCCCCCGCCCCGCGCCCATTATCCGGTGCTGGTCGACGGGCAGGCCATCGGCGAAACAACCAGCGGCGCGCTCTCCCCCAGCCTCGGCCAAGGCATCGCCATGGCCTACCTGCCGCCCGACCTGGCCAAGCCCGGCCAAGCCGTCCAGGTCGATATTCGCGGACGCCATTTTGCCGCCGTGGTTGAAAAGAAGCCCTTTTATCGTCCATCATCCGCCCCCGCGGCGTAACCTCCGCGGCCCACCACCATGAATGTTCCCGATGATTTGAAGTATGCCGAAAGCCACGAGTGGATCCGCGTCGACGGAGACACCGGGACTGTCGGCATCACCGACCACGCGCAAAACGAGCTGACCGACATTGTCTATGTCGATCCGCCGCAAGTGGGTGCCTCGGTCACGGCCGGACAAGCCGCCGCCGTGGTCGAATCCGTCAAGGCGGCCAGCGACATTTACTCGCCGGTCGACGGCGAAGTGGTCGAAGTGAACGAATCGCTCTCCGCCGAGCCGGCCTTGGTCAACACCTCGCCCTACGAGGACGGCTGGCTCTACAAAGTCCGCCTTTCCAACCCGTCGCAACTCGACGCGCTCAAATCCCCCGACGACTACCGCGCGCAGATCGGCTGACCGACCAAGCCATGAGCAAGGCCGCCGCCACGCAATCCGGTTTTGTCCGTCGTCATGTCGGTCCCGATGACGCCGAAATCGCCCGCATGCTCGGAACCATCGGCCTGCCCAGCCTCGACGCGCTGATCGGCGAGACCGTTCCGGAAACCATCCGCCGCCGCGATCCGCTCGACCTTCCCGCCCCGCTCGACGAGCACGCCGCCCTGGCCGAAATCCGCGGCCTCGCTTCGCGAAACAAGCCGCAACCGTGCTACCTCGGAATGGGCTACAGCAATTGCCACACCCCGCCGGTCATCCTGCGCAACATCCTGGAAAATCCCGGCTGGTACACGGCCTACACGCCGTATCAGGCGGAGTTGGCCCAGGGACGCCTCGAGGCGTTGCTCAATTTCCAGACCATGGTGGCCGACCTGACCGGCATGGAGATCTCCAATGCCTCGCTCCTCGACGAATCGACTGCCGCCGCCGAAGCCATGGCCATGGCCCACGGGATCAAAGGCCAAGGCGAAAAATTTTTCGTCGCGGACAACGTCCATCCGCAGACCATCTCGCTCCTGCGCACCCGCGCGGAGCCCCTTGGCATCGAAATCGTGGCCGGACCGTGGTCCGATGCCGTGCTCGACCCGTCCTACTTCGGCGCCCTCGTGCAATATCCGGCGACGGACGGCAAAATCGACGACTTCGGCGACTTCGCTGCCCGCATCCATGCCGTGGGCGGAGTTTTCGTCGTGGCGACCGACTTGCTTGCCCTCACCTTGATCAAGCCGCCCGGCGAGTTCGGGGCCGACATCGTGGTGGGCAGTGCGCAGCGCTTCGGGGTTCCGCTCGGCTACGGCGGACCGCACGCCGCGTTCCTCGCCACGAGCGACGAGCACAAACGGCGTCTGCCCGGACGCCTCATCGGCATTTCGAAGGACGCCGCGGGCAACCCGGCGATGCGACTTTCCCTGCAAACCCGCGAGCAACACATCCGGCGAGACAAGGCGACGAGCAACATTTGCACCGCGCAGGTGCTTCTGGCCGTCATGGCCTCGATGTATGCCGTTTACCACGGGCCCGCGGGGCTCCGCGCGATCGCCCAGCGCGTCCACGACACGGCCGCCACGCTGGCCGACGCCTTGCGCAAGGCCGGACATACGGTGCACCACGAAACGTTTTTCGATACATTGCGCGTCACCCCGCGCGGCCCGATCGATCCGGCGCGGGCCGGTTTGTTGCTTCGCGCGCACGCTGACGGATCCTTCGGCATTGCCCTCGACGAGACCACCGACCTCGCCGCCTTGAACGCGCTGCTCGAAGTCTTCGGCCTTGGACCCGTCGGCCAGCTCGGCTCGCACGCCTTCCCTCCCGCCACGGCGCGCACCTCCGCTTACCTCACCCATCCGGTCTTCAACGCGCACCACACCGAGACGCAGATGATGCGTTACTTGCGGCGCTTGGAAGGACGCGATCTCGCCCTCAATCACAGCATGATCCCCTTGGGCTCATGCACCATGAAGCTCAATGCGGCCGCCGAAATGATTCCAGTCACCTGGCCGGAGTTCGGCAACCTGCATCCGTTTGCCCCGGTGGAAAGCGCCGCCGGCTACCGCGAGCTCTTCGGCCAACTCGAGGCCTGGCTCTCCGAGATCACCGGTTTCGCGGCCGTCTCGCTCCAGCCGAACGCCGGCTCACAGGGCGAATACACCGGGCTGCTTGTCATCCGCGCCTACCATCAATCGCGCGGCGAGAAAGAGCGCACTATCTGCCTCATTCCCACCTCGGCCCACGGCACGAACCCGGCCAGCGCGGTCATGGCCGGCATGACTGTTGTTCCCGTCGGCTGCGATGCGCAGGGCAATGTCGATGTAGCCGACTTGCGCCAAAAGATCGAACAGCACGGAAGCAAACTCGCCGCGCTCATGGTCACCTACCCGTCGACCCACGGCGTGTTCGAGGAGAGCATCCGCGAAATTTGCGACATGGTGCATGCGGCCGGCGGGCAGGTCTACATGGACGGCGCCAACCTCAACGCGCAGGTCGCCCTCTGCCGTCCGGGCGACATCGGGGCCGACGTCTGCCATCTCAATTTGCACAAAACTTTCTGCATCCCCCACGGCGGGGGTGGTCCCGGCATGGGTCCGATCGGTGTGGTCGCGCACCTCGCGCCATTCCTGCCCGGGCACAGCATCATCAGGACGGGAGGCGACCAGGCCATCGGCGAAGTCTCGCAAGCCCCGTGGGGCAGCGCGAGCATCCTGCCCATCTCGTGGATGTATATCCGCATGATGGGCGCGGCCGGACTCGAGCACGCAACCAAGGTCGCCATCCTCAACGCCAACTACATGGCCCGGCGCCTCGAACCGCATTTCCCCGTGCTCTACAAGGGCAAGAACGGCCGCGTGGCCCATGAGTGCATCCTCGATGTTCGCGAGTGGAAACAACGCGCCGGCATCGAGGTTGAAGACATCGCCAAGCGTCTCATCGACTACGGCTTCCACGCCCCGACCATGAGCTGGCCCGTGCCCGGGACCCTCATGATCGAGCCGACCGAAAGTGAATCGCTGGAGGAACTCGACCGTTTCTGCGATGCCATGATTGCCATCCACGGCGAACTGGTCGCGGTCGAAGAAGGACGCCTCGACAAAACGGACAATCCTCTGAAAAACGCCCCGCACACCGCGGAATGCGTCATGGCCGACGATTGGCCGCACGCCTACTCCCGCGAAGTAGCCGCCTTTCCGCTGCCGTGGCTGCGCGCGAACAAATTCTGGCCCTCTGTCCGCCGCGTCGACAACGTCTACGGCGACCGGAATCTGTTTTGCACCTGCGGGCCGGTCGAGGAAGCCGCGGCGTAGACGGGCAAGCGGTGGCCGCCCGAGGCTTTCACCCGGCGCGCGGTGTCTCGGTGGTGCGCAGCTTCGCTTCGAGCGATTGGACCATCGACTTCACGTGGCGGCTGCGCGAGCGCGGCTTGAGGATGGTCAGGCTTTTTTCGAAGCTGCCCCACTCGATGATTTCGAGATTCACCTCCCGCACCCCCCAGCGGTAGACGTCGCGATAGTTGGTCTTGAAGAGGTCGACTTTGTCCTTGCCCACCATGGCCGAACCGTAGTCGTCGACCACGTAGACCCGGCCGGTTTCCTTCACGCGGAATTTCGTCCCGACGGGAAACCGGGACCAATCGGCCGCCGCGCTCGTCACCTCGCCGGACTTGAGCCGTCCGCCGATGGCATTCTTGCCGGCCCAAATGCTGTTGCACTTGGCCGAGGCGCCGTAAGCCGTGGCCACCACCGGAACCGTTTCGGTCCGGGGCACGAGCGCCGCAGCCGTCGGCTTTTTCGCCGTGCCGACCGTCGAGCAGGCCGTGAGGGTCGCCGCCGCGGCGAGGAGTCCGGCCGTGCGCGCGAGATGACGGATGTTCAGGTGATACATGTGTGTGTGTGGCGGCCGAGGGGACGCGGGTGCCCTGATGGGAACCGCAGGCTGCTCCATCCGCAGACCGGCCGGCAAGCGAAAGTTTCCCGCGAAGCGAGCCGGAAGCCCCATGACCCGCAAATTTTCCTCCGAAATCCCCTGGCTCCGCCGTAAAGTCAACCATCATGTTCACCGGTTTGGTCCGTGAAGTAGGCGAAGTCGGTTGGTTGCGTCGCACCGACCAGACCGTGCAGTTGCTGGTCGAAGCCCCGCGCATTGCCGGACGGGTCCGCACGGGCGAGAGCGTGGCGGTCAACGGTTGCTGCCTCACTGTGACGGCCCACCGCGACCGGCAACTCATGTTCGACCTGCTGCAGGAGAGCATGGACCGGACCAACCTCGGCGGCTTGAAGCCCGGCGATCCGGTCAATCTCGAGAGGGCCCTGCGCCTGGACGGACGCTTGGGCGGTCACTTCGTGCAGGGACACGTGGACTGCACGGCCAAGATTCTCGATATCGATGAAAAAGGAGCGGACCTCCGGCTCGACATCGCCCTGCCCGCGGAGTTCGCCCGTTATGCCGCCTTCAAGGGATCGATTGCCGTCAACGGCACGAGTCTGACCATCGCGGCGATCGGTCCCGACCGTTTCACCGTCTGGATCATCCCGCACACGCTGGAAAATACCAACCTCGGCGATCTCGAGGCCGGTGACGCGGTGAACCTCGAGTTCGATATCCTGGCCAAATACGCCGAGCGTCTGCTGGCCGGCCGGGCCCCGGAGCGGAGTTAGTCCGCGGATTCCCCGGACACGATCTCCAACTGGTCCGCGGTGGTGATTTTGATCTGCAGCTGCTGGTCGCGGTATTTTTCCAGCTGACCGCGGACGCGCACCTTTTGCTGGGCATATCCGTCGAAGCCGTCCGGAAAGTTGCCGTAGGCCGCGGCGAAGACAACGGCAACGAATCCCGCGCGGCGGTCTCCGAAGTTGAGGAACGTGATGCCGTCATTCTGTCCCTTCCCGACATTGCGCACCGTGCCCTCGACGATCACCTCGCTGCCGACCTTGGCTTCAAGGGCCGCGGTATCCTCGGCCGGAACCACCGGCACGGCAGCTGCTTCTTCCGCGGGGGCTGCCTCTTCCGCGACAGCGTCCTCGGCACGCAGATCCGGTGCGATCAAAACAACCAAAGCCGACCAGACGATTAAATTTTTCATCGTGTTTTGCTTATAGACCCCCGCCACGGTGCGGCAAGTGCGAATTAGCCTCCCACATACGACATCTCGACCTTCGCATGCTCGCCGGGCGGAAGCGCGGCGCGCAGCTCCGAGTAACGATCGGCCCTTCCCTCCCAGATACCACGCATGAACAAGGCAAGCGCATGGTCGTCTGTGCCGTCGCGCAGCAGACTCCGCAGATCCGGACCGCCGGCGGCGAAGAGACAAGTCACCAGCCGTCCGTCCGCCGTCAATCGCGCTCGGTTGCAATCACGGCAAAACGGCTCGGTGATGGACGACACGAAGCCCACCTCGCCCCGTCCGTCGGCATAGCAGTAGCGACGCGCCACCTCGCCGCGCCAAGCCGGTTCGGCCGGGACCAGCCCGAAAGTTGCCTCCAACCGGTCGCGCAAAACGGCCGATGATACCACCGCCGCACGCTCCCAACGGTTATGGTTACCCACGTCCATGAACTCGATAAAGCGCAAGACCCATCCCTCCTCGCGGCACAAGGAGGCCAGCGGAAGAACTTCGTCCTCGTTGAGACCGCGCTGCACGACGCAGTTGACCTTGACCCCGAGGCCGCTGCGCGCGGCCGCTCTCATGCCTTCGAGCACGTCGCCCACCGGTCGTGAGCTGCCCGTGAGACGGCGGAATAGCCCTTCATCCAAAGCGTCGAGACTCACCGTGACACGGTGCAGGCCCGCTTGCTGCAGCTCCTCCGCCTGCGCCGCCAAGAGCAGCCCGTTGGTTGTCAGCGCGAGGTCCTCGACCCCGCGAATCGCGGCGAGCAGGCGCACCAACGCGGGCAGGTCGCGCCGCAAGAGCGGCTCGCCTCCGGTCAGGCGCACCTTGCGTGCACCCAGCTCCGCGGCCGCCCGGACCACGCGCGCGATTTCCTCGAAGGTGAGGATCTCCGCCCGCGGAACGAAAGCGTGGTCCGGACCGAACACCTCCGCCGGCATGCAGTAGTCGCAGCGCATGTTGCAGCGATCGGTGACCGACACGCGGAGATCGCGCAGCGGGCGGCCGAAAAGGTCGTGCACCCCGCTCATACCTGACCGACCGGCCGGCCCTCGGGAGCGAGCCGGGCCAGCGGTTGCTGTCGCGCCAGATGCCAGCCGAAAAGTTTCATCACGAGCAGGTGGATCGGCGCCTGGGTCAGGCGGTAAAACCACCATGGCAGCGCCGGACTGTAATTGAAGATGGCGGCCAGCACGCTCCGTCGGTCCGGGCTCTCGCGGAATTCGAGACGGGCGGGCGCACGCCCGTCCGGCACATCGCCGAGACGCACAAGGAGACCGCCGGTGATGTAATAAAGCGGACGGTCGGCCGACGACCGGTTGCTCGAGTAACTCAGTTCGAGCAGGGGACGCCTCACCCCCGTGATGCGAAAGACCAAATTCAAGTGCTCGTCGACCGTGACCCGCAAAACGCGTTTGAAGAACGACGGCAACCATCTTGCGTATTCCCGCGCCACCCAGATGGCATCGTAGCCCGGCGGCAAGGGCAACCGTTGGATCGAGCACACGTAAAGGCCTTCCTCGCTGTGCACATGACGCCGCGCCAGGTGATGGTCAGCTTCCTCCGAGGCCACCTTCTCCGCCGGCAGAGCCTCGTCGAGGGCCTCGTCGAAACTCTGCGCCACCACCCCCGCCCGCTCCTGCAAGGTCGGCGAATGGGCGACCATGGCGTGGCGCAGACTCTCAACCAGCGGAGCGACCAGTTCGCGGTGGGCGCCGGTGATCATGCGCATTCCGAGCACGCTGAGGCGCGTGGGGATGAAGGGCACGGCAATGATGCAGCGCTTCTTGCCCAAGCGTTCCGCGGTGCGGCGCATCAGGTCGACATAGGTCATGACCTCGGGTCCGCCCAAATCGAAGGCCCGGCCGTACATTTCCTCCCGGCCGACGCAATAGCGGAGCAAACTCACCACATCGCGCAAACCCACCGGCTGGGTCATGGAGCGCGTCCAGTGCGGGCAAAGCAAGACCGGGGAGCGGTCGACCAACCGGGCGACCATGCGGAAGGAAGAACCTTGCGGGCCGACGATGAGGCCGGCCCGCAAACTCGTCACCGGCACCCCGCGGGCAGCGAGCACACGCTCGACCTCGAGACGGCTGGCCAGGTGGCGGGACAGGCGGGCATCGTCGGGAATGATCCCCCCGAGATAAAGAATCTGCTTCACCCCGGCACGCGCGGCCGAACGCGCGAAGTTGTCGGCCAGAATGAAATCCATGTCCTCGAACCGCGCCTGGGTCAGACGCGCCGGCAGCATCGAATGGACCAGGTAAACGGCGTAATCGGCTCCCTCCAAGGCGCGCTCGGTCTGCAGCAGGGAAAAAAGGTCGCAGCGTTGCCAGCGCACGCCGGGCAACTCGGTTGCCGGGGTGCGCCGCAGGGCAACCACGTCGAAATCGCCGGTCAGAGCCGGCAGCAATGCCGAGCCGACAAAACCGGAAGCCCCGGCCACCGCAACAACCGGACGTTTGCCTTGCTCCGTCATCCCGCCATCAAACACCGCGGCGGCGGGCAAACAAGCCCGCGCAACTCAGGCACGCCCGGCGGCGAGAAGGTAAACCCAGTTGCCCGCCACCGCGCCGACGAGCAACCAGCGCCAAGGCACACGGTGCCGCCAGGCCGGACGCCACGGTTCGAGACGACAGGTCAGGGTGATGACGGCATACGTCGCCATGGCACCGAGGGCGGGCACGAGGAGAACCGCACCCGGATTCATGGTCCACGCTTCCGCCGCGCGGCCGGAAAAGAGCAGGAGGATGGCGCGGGTCGCCCCGCATCCCGCACAGGGCCATGCGGTGCATGATTTCCAAAGGCAAGGCCAAGCGCCGGCACCGAGGGCGGCGAGCAGGCACCACGCCCCACCGAAGACGGCGAGTGCCGCGGCGCAAAGGAGCAGTGTCCGCTCCGGTTGAACCCGGACCGACCAGGGCAAGGGTGGAGGCTCTGCGGCCATAGGAAGGAGGCTACTGCTGCTGCGCGGCCTGCTCGAGCAGGACGGTCAGTCCCCCGGCGGCCGTGATCAGGGCGAACACCGCGGCGAGAATCAGGCCGCAGCAAAGGAGCGTCGGCAGCAGGACCGCGACAGCCGCCCGGCCCGTGCCGATTTTGTGCACCGCGGAAATACCGATGACGACGACGATAAAATTCCAGATCGTCGCGGCAAAAGCCCCGCAGACCGGCAGCAGTTGGAGCACGGCGGTCGCCCCGCCGGAGTAGCAGACCACGCGGAACGTGGCCTCGAAGGGACGGTTGGCAGCGCCGACCACCATGAGGGCCAGGTGAATCAACGCACTGGTGATGAAGGCCACCGCGGCGAGCAGGATCGGCATGACCATGATCGATCCGCCGATCACCGCAGTGGAACCGAGGAGGGCCATCATGGCCGCGTCCTGCGGGGTGGACGAAGGATTGATCGAATTGAGGACGGCTTGGTAGACGAACCCGGCCAACCCTCCGATCGATCCGACGAGGACGAAAAAGAAAAGCGGCGCGCCCAGACCTCCCGTGATCGGCATGGCGGAGAAAGCCTTGGACGGTTCGAGCAGCACGGCGCGGATCGTTTCGAATAATCCGGGAAGGAATCCGATCTCGGCCCGGCGCTCCCAAGGGATCCCGTCCGCGGCGGGCAGAGCCGGCACGACAGGCTCCGTGCCGCCCGGCATCTCGGGCGCCAATTCGTCGATGACCTCGGACAACGGCTTCCACATCGGCATGCCGTCGCGCCAAGCCAGGTCGGTGCCGGTGAATTTGCCGTCACGAAATCCGGCCCGCACCTCCTCCGGCGTGAATTGCCCGAGCGACTGTCCCCCGCGATTGAGATGAATTTTCACCCGTTTTGTTTCCATGGTTGCGCGCCTCGGCGTCAATCACCAAGTCCGCGCGCGGGAAGGCGGGGTTGCATTTCCATACGGCCCGGCGAAAATCCTCCTCATGGCCCTGACCCCGAGCAAAGACCTGGACGCGTCGTTCGCGTTGCCCGCATTCGCTTTGCCGGACGTGGTGAGCGGCGCAACCACGGGGCCCGCGGATTTCGCCGGCGGCAAAGCGCTGGTGGTTGTTTTCCTCTGCCGGCATTGCCCCTACGTTGTGCACGTCATGCCGACCCTGCTCGCCATGGCACGCGAGTATCTCCCGGCCGGTGCGGCCTTTGTCGGCATCAGCGCCAATGATGCCGCGAAATACCCGGACGACTCCCCGGAGCGACTCAAGGATATGGCGGTGAGGCAGGACATCCCCTTCCCGATCCTGCACGATGAAACGCAGGATGTGGCGCGCGCTTTTCATGCCGCCTGCACGCCGGAATTCTATGTCTTCGACCGGGCGCGACATTTGTTTTACCACGGACGCCTCGACGCCAGCACACCGGGCAACAATGTGCCGTGCACGGGCGACGATTTGCGCGCGGCGCTCGATGCGGTCCTGACCGGACAGCCGGCCCCGCAGCCGCAGCACCCGGGGCTGGGCTGCAACATCAAATGGAAGTAGGCGCGCCCGCGCGACGCGAAGAGCCAGGAATGCCGAAGACTGCCCGTCAGC
Organism: uncultured Chthoniobacter sp.; assembly: GCA_964516705.1. Taxonomy (GTDB): domain Bacteria; phylum Verrucomicrobiota; class Verrucomicrobiia; order Chthoniobacterales; family JACTMZ01; genus JACTMZ01. The sequence goes on along the minus strand of CAZEYV010000046.1, from coordinate 17,490 downwards.
ACACCCCGACGCATCACCATGGGGTTTTCCGCCTCCGCTACGGCCACCCGCTGCCCTTCGGCGCGAGTCTTGTGCCTGGCGGGGTGAATTTTTCCGTTTTCTCGTCCCACGCCACCGGGTGCACGCTGGTTCTTTTCGAGAAGGGCGCCAAGCGTCCCTTCGCCGAGATCCCCTTCCCGCCGGAATTCCGCATGGGCGATGTCTTCGCCATGATGGTTTTCGATCTCGATACGGCGAACCTCGAATACGGCTACCGCATGGACGGACCGTTCAACCCCCGGGCCGGACACCGCTTCGACGCGCGGCACATTCTGCTCGATCCGTTCGCCCGCGCGACGGGCGGACGCGAGGTCTTCGGGCATTCCGGTCGCAAGCACGACATTTTTCCTCATCGCGGACGTATTCCGGAAAACAACTTCGACTGGGAGCATGACCGGCCTTTGGACCTGCCTGTGCCCGAGCTGGTCATCTACGAACTGCACGTGCGCGGCTTCACCCGCCACAGTTCGTCCGGGGTCGCTCATCCCGGCACCTTCGACGGATTGCGCGAAAAAATCCCCTACCTCCGGGAACTGGGCGTGAACTGCGTGGAGCTCATGCCGGTTTTCGAATTCGACGAACACGAGAGCGACCGCGTCAATCCCGAGACCGGCGGCCAGCTGGTCAATTACTGGGGCTACAGCACCCTCGCCTTCCGCGCCCCGAAAGCGGGATTTGCCGCACGCGGATCCGAAGGGCACGAGGTCAACGAACTCAAGGATCTGGTCAAAGCCTTCCACAGCGCGGGTATCCAGGTCGTCCTCGACGTCGTTTTCAACCACACCGCCGAGGGCGACGCGACGGGGCCGGTCATTTCCTTCCGCGGACTCGACAACAAGACCTACTACCTGCTGGCTCCGAACGGTGATTACCTCAACTTCAGCGGCTGCGGCAACACGCTGGACTGCAACCACCCGGTGGTGCGCGATTTCGTCCTCGATTGCCTGCGCTACTGGGCGGCCGAATACCACATCGACGGCTTCCGCTTCGACCTGGCTTCGGTGCTCGGGCGCGATTCGCAGGGCAATCCCCTGCCCAACCCGCCGCTCCTCGAGGCGATCGCCCATGATCCGGTGCTGGCCCATTGCGAGTTGATCGCCGAAGCGTGGGATGCGGGCGGGCTCTACCAGGTGGGGAATTTTCCCAACTACGGACGATGGATGGAATGGAACGGCAAGTTCCGCGATGCGGCACGGCGTTTCCTGCGCGGCGACGACAACTCCGCCGGGGAAATGGTCCAACGCATCATGGGTTCGCCGGACTTGTACATGGAGAGCGGACGGCGACCTGCCGCCTCGGTCAACTTCATCACCTGCCATGACGGCTTCACCCTGGCCGACCTTTTCGCCTACACGGAGAAGCGCAACCTTGAGAATGGGGAGGCAAACAAGGACGGCTCGGACGAAAACCTTTCCTGGAATTGCGGCGTCGAGGGCGCGACGGACGACCCGGAGATCCAGTCTCTCCGTCTGCGCTGCGCGAAGAACGCCATGGCCCTGCTCCTCGTCAGCCAAGGCGTTCCCATGCTCCACATGGGCGACGAAATCGGACGCACCCAGCGCGGCAATAACAACGCCTATTGCCACGACACGGAGTGGAACTGGATGGACTGGGGCCTGGCCGGCAAGAACGCCGGTCTGTTGCGCTTCGTCCGCCTCCTCATCGGCTTCCGCCGCCGTCACAGCAGTTTGCACCGCGCCGAGTGGTTCACCGGCAAGGACGGCATCGGCAGCGGTTATCCCGACATTTCCTGGCACGGGGTCAAGCCCGGCGAGCCGGACTGGGGCGAGCACAGCCACTCGCTCGCGTTCATGATTTGCGGACAACACGATCACGCCATGGGCGGACCGGGGGAATTTTTCTACGCGGCCTTCAACATGCACGACAAACCGCTGGGCTTCGAGTTGCCCTCCCTGCCCGACCAGTGGCAATGGCACCTGCTGGCCGACACTTCGTGTCCGTCGCCGGACGACATCCATGAACCCGGCCGGGAACCTCCGCTCGAGCCGGCATCCGTCCTCCTCCTCCTTCCGCACAGCACCGTCCTCTGCCTCGGCCGCGAATCCGTCTGAACCATGCCCTCATCCTCCACCAAATCAGCCAAACGCCTTTCCGTCATGGCCTGGATCGAAGACGCCTACGGCGGCGTGGTCTTCGTGCGGCAGGCCCGCGACGGACGGCGCTGGACGCTTCCGGGCGGCAAGGTCAAGACCGGCGAGGGGTTGATCAGCGCCTTGCGCCGCGAGGTGCGCGAGGAAATCGGCGTCGACATCGCCTCGGCCGCGCCGCTCGATATCCTCGACCGGCCGCGTTCCGGAGCGGTGACCATTCTCTACCGCGTTCTGCTCAAACCCGGCGTGATGAAACCGCGCCCGCGCGAAATCGAAAAGATCGGCATCCGCCGCCGACTGCCCGAAGGGAGCACCGAAACAGCCCGGTTTTTCTGGCTGCGGTCGCAACACTGCTTCGAACCCATGGCGTTGTTCGCGCAGGCCGGCGGACGCCGCCGCTCCGGGTGAAACCTCCGCGGCCGGTCGAAATCATCGGCGGCGGACTCGCCGGCCTTTCTCTCGGCATCGCCTTGCGGCACCGCGGCCTGCCCGTGACCATCCGCGAGGCCGGCAACTATCCGCGCCACCGCGTTTGCGGCGAATTCATCACCGCGCTGGACGAGGAGACCAAGCAAGCCCTGCACCTCGCCGGCCCGCTGCGCGGCGCACGCGCGGCCCGTGGCGTGGTCTGGCACGAGCCCGGCCGGCCCTCGTTCCAGCTGCAGCTTCCCGAACCCGCCCTCTGCCTGAGCCGTCACCGGCTCGACGCCGCCTTGGCCTCCGAGTTCACCGGGCTCGGCGGCGAACTTGTCACCGGCGACCGCACCGACGCGACCCCGCGGCCCGGACGCGTGCTGACTTGCGGTCGGCGCCCCGCAACGAGTTCGCCCTGGATGGGACTGAAGCAGCATTTTCGCGGCCTGCCGCTGGGCGACGACCTCGAGCTGCACCTGGGCCGCGATGCTTATGTCGGACTCACCACGGTGGAGAACGGCACCGTGAATGTGTGCGGTCTCTTCCCGCGTCAGGGCGGACGGACCTTGCCGGAGAAGTGCCGTCAAGCCGGACTCGTCGAGTTGGCCGGGCGACTGCAGGATGCCGAGGCGGACGAAGACTCTTTCTGTGCCGTGGCCGGCTTGGATTATGATGCACCACGCCGGCGCCGCGGTCCGGTGCCGCTCGGGGATGCCGCCGGGCTGATTCCTCCCTTCACCGGACATGGCATGACCATCGCCTGGCAAAGCGCCGCCGTGGCCTTGCCGCACATCGACCTGTGGTCCCGGGGGGCCACCGCGTGGGAGTCCGCCGCCGCGCGCATCGAGCACGACTTGCGGCGGCGCTTCCGTTGGCGGCTTCTGGCCGGACGCGTGATTCACCCTTGGATACTCCGGCCCGCACGGCGGCGCTGGTTCCGGCTGCTCCACGGTTCGGGCCTTCTGCCTTTCCAACCCCTCTACCGCCTGTTGCATTGAGCCATGTATCTCCACGGGCTGGCCACGGCGAATCCCCTGCGTTCCTGCACGCAGGCCGAATGCCTCGCACTCGCGCGGTCGGCTTATGACACCCTTCCCGGATTCGACCGCCGCGCGCGGCTCATGCTTTCGTCCATCCTGCGGAGCGATTCCGGCGTGGAGACTCGGCAGTTTGCGGTCCGTGACATCGCGCGTCTTTTCCAACTCGACGCCGACGAACTGAACGGCGAATTCCGCGCCACCGCACCGGCCCTGGCCGCCGCGGCGCTCGAACCGGCCATGCGTCAGGCCCGGGTCGAACCGGAAGAACTCGATGCCCTCGTGGTCTGCACTTGCACCGGCTACCTCTGCCCCGGAGTGAGCAGCTATGTGGCGGAAGCTTTGGGACTGCGACCCGACATCTGGCTCCACGACCTTGCGGGCCTCGGCTGCGGGGCCGCCATTCCGGGTTTGCGCACGGTGGCCGCGATCCTGGCCGGTGATCCCGGCGCAACCGTGGCCTGCGTCGCAGTGGAGGTGTGCTCGGCGGCCTTTTACTTGGACAATGATCCGGGCGTGATCATCAGCGCCTGCCTCTTTGGCGATGGCGCGGCCGCCACCATCTGGCGTGCGGCACCGGGAGACCGGGCACTGCGCTGCCACGGGTTTGACACCGTCCACGATCCCGCCTCGCGCGACCGCATTCGCTTCGAGCAGAGGAACGGCAAACTGCGCAACTTGCTCCATCCTTCGGTGCCCGATCTCGCGGCCGGCGCCGTGGCCAGCCTGCATCGCCGCGATACCCTGCGCACGGGCACCCCGCCGACCCGCGTCATCGCCCACGCCGGAGGCAAGCATGTGCTCGCCGCACTGGAGAAGGAGCTGCCCGGCCACGACCTCGACGCATCGCGCATCATTCTGCGCCGTCACGGCAACATGAGCAGTCCGTCGGTCCTCTTTGCCCTGCAAGAGGCACTGCGCCATGACGCGCCATCGCCGGGCCGCGACTGGTGGCTCACTTCGTTCGGAGCCGGCTTCAGCGCGCATTCCTGCCGACTGTCGGCCGGGTGAGAACCCCTCAGAACTGGATGGGCGGCGGCGGCGGGAGGTCCATCGCCGGACGCTCTTGGGCCACCGCATCTTGCACACCGGCCGGTTCAGCCCGGCGCACTTCGGCCGGAGCCGCCGGACCGCGCGCTCCGGCGGCCGGTTCGGCAGCGGCGGGCAAGGACGCCACCTGCACCGCCTCGGCCACCGGGACATCGGGACCGAACAGGTCCGAACTCGCCGGGGAAATCGCGTTGTAGGGGTCGCCCCCGACAACCGGGGCGGTGGAGACGTCGACCGGACGGACCTTGCTCAGATCGACCGTGGCAGCGGCCCGCGGCCATTCTTCCTCGTGGTATTCCTTGACGTAACTCTTGAGCCCGCCGGCATGCACGCTGCATTCCACCGACGGCGCGCGTCCGATCCGCGCATATTCGCTATAGACGGTCGATTGGACGTTTTCTCCCCCGCCGGCCGTGCGGAAGCGCTCGACGCATTTCTCGGTGGCCCGCTCCCCGGACACCCGGCAAATGTCCACCTGCTCGACCGTGACGGGCGCCTTGAGAGGCGAGGACGGAAAGTCCGCGCGCGATGCATTCATCACATCGACCCAGACCGGCATGGCCAGGTCCTTGCCAAAGGCACCGCGAAAAATCTGCCGCGGCCGGTCGAAGCCCATCCAAACCCCGCAGGTGATGGCCTCGTCGTATCCGAGAAACCAGACGTCCGTGAAGTTGTAGGCCGTGCCCGTTTTTCCCGCGGCACCCGCCACAGCCAAACCGTAGTCCGCCATGGCCCGGCTACCGGTCCCGCGCACCAAGGCATCGGTCAGCAGGCTGTGCACCTGCCAGGCGGTGCTGTCCTCCACGATCTTGCGGCGGTTGTTCTCTCGGCGGTAGATGACCGCGCCGTCGGCCTCCTCAATGCGGTCGATAATGTGCGTGCGATCCGGTTGCGTGCCGCCGCCCGGAAACATGGTGTAGGCGAGGGTCACTTCCTCGAGCGTCATCTCGCTCGTGCCGAGGTAGCTGTTGGCATAGGGACGAAGCGGGGACTGGATACCCGCGGACTTGGCCAACTGGCCGACCGCATCGAGCCCCGTGCGGAAACCCACCCGCACGGATGCCGCGTTCTTGCCGCGCACCAGCGCTTCGCGCAACGTGATTTCACCCTCGTATTCGTTGTCCGGCCGCTCCACGCCCCACTCGCCGAGGATGCCCGCCCCGCCACCGATGCCGACCAGACGGTTGTCGAGCGCCCAATCCTGGACCACATCGCCGGGGAACAATCCCTTTTCAAAGGCCGCGGCGAAGACGAGCGGCACGAACGCCGTGCCGACCGGTCGCCGACCCTGCACACTGCGGTTGTATTCGCTGTGGCGGAAATCACGTCCGCCCACCATGACGAGAACCCCGCCCGTGGCGTTGTCCACGGCCAAGACCGCGCCCTGCAGATAATCGGGGGCGGTGGTGTTCGAGGCGCCCGGTTTCGGCGGACGCTCGAGAAAATCCCGGGCGAAATCCCCGTAGGTCTGGTTGGCGTAGCCCCGCCGCTTCTCCACCTCGTCGAGGCGCCGCTGCAGGGCCTCTTCGGCCGCTTTCTGCAGCGGCGTGTCCAGCGTGGTGTGGATGCGGAAGCCGCCGTTCATCGCCCGGTCGTAGCCGAGGGATGAAATGGCCTGCTGCCGCACGTAGTCCATGGCGTAGGACTGTTTCGCGGGGTCCGGGCGCCGCCGCACCGTGAGTTGCTCGGCCAGAGCCTTCGTGTATTCCTCCCGGTCGAGAAAACCAAGGTCACGCATCTGCCGGAGCACGTAGTCCCGGTTGAGCCGCGCCCCCTCGAGATTGCTCCAGGGCGAAAGACTGTTCGGGCTTTTCAGCAGCCCGGCCAAAGTGGCGGCCTGTGCGGCGGTCAATTGCGCCGCCGGAATTCCGAAATAGCCGCGCGCGGCGGCTTCCGCGCCGTAGAGCCCGCCGCCGAAATAGACGCGATTCAGGTAGAGCTCCATGATTTTCTCTTTGGGAAAACGCTCCTCGATGCGGTGCGCGAGGGTGATCTCCAGAAGTTTGCGGCGGTAGGTGCGCTCCTTGAGATCGAAGGAATTGCGGGCCAGCTGCTGCGTGACCGTGCTGGCCCCCTGCCGGATCCTGCCGGCCGACCAGTTGGCCAAAGCCGCGCGCGCGATACCGAAGTAGTCGACCCCGTCGTGTGACCAGAACCGCTGGTCCTCCGCGGCCACCACCGCCTCGACCAGCACCTTGGGAAGTTTGTCATAAGGCACCGGATCCCGGTTCTGGATGAAAAATTTGCCCATCAGCTCGCCCTTGCGGTCGTAGACGAGCGACGCGGACTCCATGCGCTCGAGGCGGTCCAGGTCGCATTTCCGGGCCATTTCGGTGAACTCGGTGCGCACGAAAAGGAACAAAACGCCGCCGAGAAGGACGCCGGCCAAGGCCAGCAAAAGGGGCGCCAACCAGAGCCAGCGCCACGGCGAGCGGCGATGGCGCGGGGCATCTTCCTCCCAAGAGTAGTTACGACGCGGCATAGAAAATCAGTGTGTTCCACAGAACGCCCCGGCTGGCAACGCCAATGCCTCGACGGGCGCCGGCGGGACGTCTCGACAGGGAATCTACACCATTGCAGGCTCGATGCCACCATGGAGAACACCGACCAGGGCCGCCCGCCGATCCTCTACTGGGATGGCGACTGCGGCTTCTGCCGCCGCTGGGTCGAACGCTGGCGCGCCACCACCGGCGACGCGGTGGAGTATCGCACTTTGCAGGGTGCACCCCCCGACGTCCTCGCCGCGGCCGGCGGTGAAACGCTCGAACGCATCGTCTTGGCCCGGCCCGACGGATCGCTGGCCACTGGCGCGGCCGCTGCACTGATCTCGCTGGCCCCGCATGACACCGAGGCGCGTTGGCTGCTCGCAGCTTATCGCCGCGTTCCTTTATTCCGACCGGTGGCCGAAACCTGCTACCGCTGGGTGGCCGATCACCGCGGGCTGTGCGCCGCGCTCACCTCGCTGTTCTGGGGCCGCACCACGGAAAAGCCGGCTTATGAAATTTCCGGCTGGCTCTTTCCGCGATTGCTCGGAGCGGTCATTCTCAGCGCGTTCCTCTCGCTCTGGGTGCAGATCGACGGACTGGCCGGCTCGCGCGGCATTCTGCCCGTTGCCGCGCAGATGGAGGCAATCACCGCGCACTTTGCCGCCGGTAGCCAGCCGCTGCAACGCTTCGCGCAGTTTCCCTCCCTCCTCTGGTTCGGAGCGGGCGACGGCATGCTGCACGTCTGGCTGGCCCTCGGAGCCTTGGCGGCGTTGTCGCTCATCCTCGGCTTTTGGCCGGCGGTAGCCGCTTTCGTCGCGTGGGCATGCTACCTCTCCTTCGCGGCCACTGTTCCCGTCTTCCTCAACTTCCAATGGGATGCCCTGCTCCTCGAAGCGGGATTTTTGCTCGTCTTCTTCGTTCCATGGGCCCGCCGGACGAGACCGGGATGCGCCGCACCGCCGCGACTGGCCCGCCTTCTCGTCTGGTGGCTTCTCTTCCGTCTCATGTTCGAGTCGGGCGTGGTCAAGCTGTATGGCTACGACGCCGCGGGACGCAACACGTGGCTCGACGGGACGGCTCTGGATTATCACTACTTCACGCAACCGATTCCCGTCTGGCTGAGTTGGTGGTTCGCGCAGCTTCCATCGTGGTTTCACCGTCTTTCGCTCTGGACCGTCTTCTTCATCGAGCTGGTGCTGCCTTTTTTCATTTTCGGTCCGCGCCGTCTGCGCATGACCGCGTTCTGGGGATTCAGCCTGCTCATGCTGATCATCATGGCGTCGGGACACTACGGATTTTTCAATCTGCTGACCCTCGCCCTCTGCGTTGCCCTGATCGACGATGCGTCCTGGCCGCAATGGGTCAGCCAGCGGATGGCCGGATGGCCACCGGCGGCGTCCGCCGCATGGCCGGCGCGGGTCAAACGCGCGATCCTGCCATGGATCGCCGCAGTGCTTGTGCTTCTCACCACAGCCCAATTGCTCCTCGTGCTCCGGTGGGTATCGCCGGCTGCCGTCCAACCGCTGCTCGAACCCTTCGCACCTTTCCGCAGCGCGAATTCTTACGGTTTATTCAGCGTCATGACCACGGAACGCCCGGAAATCACCATCGAGGCGAGCACCGACGGTGTTGTCTGGGAACCCTACCGGTTCCGCTGGAAAATGGAGCAGGACGACATCTCATTGCCGTTCTTCGTCCCCCATATGCCGCGGCTCGATTGGCAAATGTGGTTCGCTGCGCTGGAATACCGGTCCTCGGGACAGCCTCCCGCGTGGATCATGCCGCTGCTCGGACGATTGCAGGAGAATTCCCCCGCGGTGCTCTCACTGCTTGAGCCCGGGGGCGCCGCGGCGCTCAGCCCCGCATTTTTTCGCCTCCGACTGGACAGCTACAATTTTGCCGCCCCCGGTGCTGAGGCACCCTATTGGCGGGTCACACCTCTTCCCCAATACACTATCGAGGGCCGCCTTCAGGCGAAACCGTAAGCGGCAACTACGCTCAGGACGGGGCAAGCACCTCACCCGCCGCCCGCCGTCCACTCTCAATCGCGCCGTGCACCGTCCCACTGTGCCCCTCGAGGTCCGTGGCCTCACCGGCGAAAAACAACTTTCCACCCAGAGCAGCGGCCAAAGCCTCGCGGTGACGGGGTTCGGTATGTGCGAGGGGAAAACTGTAAAGTCCGCGCACAAACGGCTCCGTTGTCCAGTCCGCCACGTAGGCTTCCTCGAAATGCTCCGAAGCGACGCGCCCCCCGAAGATCCGGTCAAGCTCGCCCAAGGCAAACTCGACCAGGTCCACTTCAAGTTGGCGAAGAAAGTCGGCCCGTGTGCCGCTGACAAAAGCCGTGAGAATATGCGCCTTGCCCCTGCGCCCCTTGCCGGGGGTCCAAAACTGCGGCCAGAAGGTGTCGGAATGGAGAAAATACATGTCCTCCGGCCAGAACCGGCGGTTGAACTTCAGGATGATCTTCATCCCGCCATCCATCCCGATGCTCGTGATCGCCTCCCGCTTCTCGGACGGCAGCGCGGGGGAAAACTCCGGCGGCGCATCCCGCAGCACGGCGACGGATCCGGTAAAGATGACCGCATCGGCCCGCAAATCCTCGCCGCCGGCCAAACGAACCACAACCAGCGGACCACCCCATTCGATCCGCGCCACCGTCGCGCCGTAACGAATCCGGTCGCGCACTTTGTCGAGCAACGGATCAAGCAGCCGCACGTAGGGCTCGCGCACGGTGTAATTCTCCTCGCGCAATTGCCAGTTGCGCTCGTAGCCGGCAAACCCGCGCATCCCGAGCCGGTCCAGTGTCGTGCCATGTTCCACGCCGAGCCGCGAATCGAGGTAATGCCACGCATGCCCCGGCAGATGCCGTGCCACGATGCATTGCTCGACGGTCCACGCCGGACCTTCAAAACGGCTGACCGTATCGACAAACTCGAACGCCTCGCGCAAATCCTCGCCTGCCCGCGCACTCTCCAAAGAAATCAGCTTCCCGTCATAACGGATGTAATCATGCAGCGTCTCGTGCCGGATCAATTCCACGCCGGCGCTCTCGACCAAAGGCACGAGGCAGTTTTCCAGACCATGGACCTCCTCAGCCCCCAACTCGATGGGAAAATCGGCGAAGCCCTCGAGATGACGGATCCGGCCGCCGGCGCGGTCGCTTGCCTCCAGCACCGTGACCTCGCACCCGGCCCCGGTCAATCGCTCGGCCGCGGCCAAGCCGGCCGCTCCGGCTCCGATGACAATCACTGACTTTATGCTCATGCACGGGTCGTCGCGCGGACCCGGTCATGAGCAAATCGCGCGGCCCGCCGGGTCGCAACCACAATCGGAATGTTTCTCCTTGCCAAGACCCGCGCTCCCTCTGTTCCACGCGGCCCGGTGAAGCCCCACCGCCCGCTCCGGCGCGAAGAACGACCCCTCCTCTCATTTTCGACGGATCCGGGCACAAAAAAAGCGCCCCGCAGGGCGCCTGTTCGTAGCTGCGCCGGTCGGAGGCGCGTTTGGTCTGGGCCGTCCTCAGACAACCAGCAGCGACTTGTGGATCTTGGCGATCACCTTGTGCACGTAGCGGTTCGTCCCATCCGAAACGAGCGGCTTGTGCCCGTCGGCCGGAAACAGGAACACGAACAACCCGTCCTGCATGCCGAGCAGCGCGTCGGCTGACGCAGGCGCATAGAACTGGAAGTCCGTCTTCTCATCGTAGCTCACGTCCGCCACCAGTTTGGCCGCCGGGGCCCACTCGATGACTTCGCCGCCGCCCACAATGTATTGCAGGTCGATGTATTCGCGGTGCGTTTCCCACTTGAGATCCTCACGCCCACCCGTGTCCTGCCTGAGCGTCTTGGCAAAGAGCTTGTCGCCGGCGAAGTCGGCTTTTTGTCCCGGTGGCACCCCCCGGCACGTCTTGAGCCAATCGAAAAGCGGTTGCGGATCAACACCGCGAAAAATCCCGGCGTAGCTGTGCAGGTTGTCGTGTGTGTCGAGAATCATGAGAGTGTGAAAAGTGACTTGTGACGAGTGACGAGTAAAGAACCGGGATTCATCCCCTACGCGGCCGGCAGATTATCGAGAGCGTGCTCAAAGCTGATCAGCCGGCGCACGAGACTGTTGTAGCTCGAATACGGGTCTTCCTCGTGTTGGCCCAGAAGTCGGTAGAGAGTCATCTCCGCATCGGCCACCAACGATGTCTCTGCCGCCAGCAAGCCGCAATCGCGCAATCGCGGACTCGCCATGGAGACGAGACATGCTTCCTCTGTGACCCTGCCCGAGCCGAGGTCCGTCAGGCCTTTGCGGACAAGCTCCTCGCCTGGGAGGCCGCTCAATTGGTCAAGAGCAAGCGTCATGTTTGTTCCCCAAGAACTCGCTCCAACGCACGGCGAAACACCCCGGCATCGACGGCAGGATAACGAATCAAGCCGGGCTCGATCTGTGAAAACAATTCGCGCAATTTTCCGCGATCGACCAGACCGGCCTCGATCATGGATGTGACATCGTCCCGGTCCCGCGCGTGACCCCGTTCAATTTTGGCCAAGGCCTGTGCGTAGGGATCGTAATGATAAAAGTCTATTTCCCCATGGCGCCCGATGAACAGCGAGCGCTCCCGCCATCCGGGAAGTTCCGGGATGAAGTCATCGGGACTGGCCAGCTCGATGTTGACATTTTCCCGCTCCTTGAGATCCGCGAGTGCTTCGAAAAAGCCCGAAGGCTCCGGCCGCGCTTTCAGATCGATATCGATCGTCGTTTCACGCCACCCGTGCAGCAAGGCGGTCACACCACCAGTGAAAAAAATCGCACCCGGTCCCGTGGCCGCTCGGCCCAAAGCGGCCATCAAACTCTCAATCTTTTTTCCAGTAACGGGTGGACGCATGGCATCTACTCCGCGATGCGGCGGAGGTATTGACCGTAAAACGATTTGCCGAGGCTGTTGGCGCGCTCGGCCAACTGGTCCTTGGTCAGCCAGCCCTGGTGAAAAGCGATTTCTTCCAGACAGGCAATCATCAGACCCTGACGCGATTGGATGGCGTGGACGAAGGACGCCGCATCAAGCAGCGATTCGGCCGTGCCCGTGTCGAGCCACGCCGTGCCGCGTCCGAACTTTTCCGCCCGCAATGACCCCTCGTCCAAATAGCAACGAGCCAGTTCGAGAATCTCCGTCTCGCCACGCTTGGAAGGTTTGAGCCCCGCGGCAAACTTCGGCGCGCGCTGGTCCAAGAAATAAATCCCGGGCACCGCATAGCCCGAGCGCGGATGCGGTGGCTTTTCCTCGAGCGTCAGGACCTTTCCGGCATCATCCAATTCGATCACCCCGTAAGCCCGCACATCGGACACATGGTAAGCAAATAATGTCCCGCCCGGCGCCATCGCCGCCGACTTGATGCTCTCGCTCAGCCGCGCTCCGTAAAAAAGATTGTCACCCAGCACCAGACAGGAAGGCGCACCGGCGAGGAACTCTTCCCCGAGGGTGAAAGCCTGCGGCAAGCCCTCGGGCTTGGCCTGTTCGGCATAACTGAACTCCACCCCGAAAGCGGATCCGTCACCGAGCAACTCCTTGAACCGCGGCAGATCGCGCGGCGTCGAAATGACAAGAATCTCCCGCATCCCGCCGAGCATCAGCACGCTCAGCGGATAATAAATCATCGGCTTGTCGAAGACGGGAAGCAGTTGCTTCGAGATCGACGCCGTGCACGGATGCAACCGCGTGCCGCTGCCGCCGGCCAGAACGATTCCTTTGCGTTTCATATGCTTAAGTTGTCAGTCTTCCGTTTTCAGCAACATCCATTGGAGGGCGAACGTCTCTCCGAGGCGTAGGCTTCACAAGCCGGAGACCCCGCGAGCCGTTCCTTTCATGCCAGAACATAAGCCGCCACGGTCAGACCCGGCACGGCGGCAAAATGGTCGGGATTCCGCGTCAAGACCGGAGAATCCATCGCCACAGCACTCGCTGCAATCCACAAGTCGGGATAATCAGACGCTTTGCCCTTTTTTGCGGTTGCCGCCCAAAGCTCGCAGTAGCAATCCATCGTCTTCCGATTCAGGGGCAGTCGGAGAAAACCACCGTAGAAGGCCTCGAGTGCTTGCTTGCCCACCCCTTTGTAAAGCGCCCCGCGGGAAAACTCCGCCTCCGTGATCCACGGAACAACCAGCGACGCGCCTTTGCTCTTCTTGACCAAATCTGCCAGTCGCGCCGGTGACCGGCGGAACCGCCAGATGTCAATCAACACCGTTGTGTCCGCGATCAACTCCATGCCGTCGGCAACGGCTGCCGTGCCGCATTCACCGCATTCTCCAATTCATCGAAATCCCTGGCTGACAACTCCGGCAAATTCCCCACCGCCTCGAAAGCCGCCTCAATGGTGCCTTTGGGAGGGATCATCCGTTCGATAACCTGCGAAAATGTCCGCCCCTCCTTCCATGACGCCAGTCGCTCATAGGCCGACTCCGTGAGCGAAATCGTCTTCATTTATGCAACACAGAACACAGGACGCAGACCGTGTCAACGGTCAAAGATACTCCGCCATCTCGTAAAGCGTCGGGTCCCGCCGCGGGGGCAACCGGCGGCGCAGCGTGCCGCCCCCGCCCTTTTCTCCCTCACCCTTGCCCATCCCAAGATCCGCCATCGAATCGTCGTCGAGCACGTCCCCGTATTCCGCCTCGAGCTTCTCCGGGTCTTCGCCCTTCTCCATGCGTGCCAGCATCTCCAGCATCGGTTCCGGCATTTTCTCGCCCGTGATGTCCATCATGCGACGCATCAAGCGCCCCAAGGCCCGCGGGTCGGGATTTTCCTCGTCCATCCCCGACATTTCGCCGGCGAGCCTCATCATTTCCGCTTCTTGGCGTGGATCGAGATCCGGCATCCCTTCGCCGCCTGGCTCCTCGGTCTTCTCCTTGGCTCGCCCGGTAATGGCAAAAGGCGACAAAACACGCTCCATTTTTTTGTCCGTCCCATCCGGACACTTCGGCAAAACATCCGTCCCGACGAGCTTTCGTGCGTAAAAGCTGTAAATCTTGTGCGTGTCCGCGGAGTAGTATTCGTAGATAGGCATGGGAACAATTGGGGAAGAGGGATGAAACTTGAAAAGTGAAACCTGAGTGATGTTGGTGCGGCCGCAGGCCGGCAACATTTTACTCAAGTCTCACACTCAGGTTTCAGCCTTGGGTTGTCGTTTTCGCTTTCGTGTTTTTTGACATGGTGACGAAAATACGAATGAGTTCATCGGCCTCGCTCCAGATTCTTTCGAGATCCTCTGACCGCAAACCGGTAGTCATCTTTCAGCAATCCCAACCAATACTGCGTTTCGTCGGCCTCCTGCGTGCACAGCTCGATCTTAGCCACAAACTCGCTATCGCTCCGCGCTCTGGATGCTTCCCGGTAATTAGCCCCGACCAATGTTCCCGCCCGAAGCAACTGCTTCCCGAGCACTCGCAACTCCTCCCTTTTCCGGTCGAGCGTGACAAAGAAACGCACGACTTCACCGGCAAAGCGCCGCGTCCTCAACCGCATTTCGTCGCTTTTCGACATGCTCAACTGCCCCTCACTCAGGCTTCAAACTCACGTCTCAGCCCTTTCCTTCCAGTCCCAGCCGTTCGCGGCTGTAGCCGCGGGATTCGACCGCTTTGCACCATGCGCCGTTGGCCAAATACCATTCCACCGTGCGGCGGATACCGGACTCGAAGGACTCGCTCGGCTGCCAGCCCAACTCGCTCGTCATTTTGGAGAAATCCATGGCATAGCGCAGGTCGTGTCCCGGACGATCGGTGACGTAGGTCTTCAAGCGCGCATGCGGCCCGGCCGGATCCGGACGCAACTCGTCGAGCAGGCCGCAAATGGTGTCCACGACGTCGATGTTCATCTTCTCCGCTGCGCCACCGATGTTGTAGGTCTCGCCCAGCCGCCCGCCCTGCAAAACGGCCCAGATCGCGCGGCAATGATCGTCCACGAAGAGCCAATCACGGATGTTCTCACCTTTCCCGTAGATCGGGAGCGGCTTGCCTTCCATCGCGTTGCGGACGATGAGCGGAATCAGCTTTTCCGGAAACTGGTAGGGCCCGTAGTTGTTCGAGCAGTTCGTTGTCACCACCGGCATCTTGTGCGTGTGGAATGCCGCTCGGACCAGGAAGTCGCTGGCCGCTTTGCTCGCCGCGTAAGGACTGTTCGGCGCGTAAGGTGTCAGCTCGGTAAAGGCCGCATCGCCCGCCTGCAGCGTTCCGTAGACCTCGTCGGTCGAGACATGCAGGAAGCGGAAACCCGACTTCCTCTCGCCGTCCAACTCCTTCCAATACCCGCGCACCGTATCGAGCAGCCGCTGCGTTCCCAGCACGTTCGTCGTGATGAAAGGCTCCGGCGAGTCGATCGAACGGTCGACATGCGATTCCGCAGCAAAATTGAGCACCGCGTCGATCTTGTGGTCGCGCAGAAGCTTGGACACCAAGCCGGCATCCCCGATGTCTCCCTCAACGAAAACATGCCGCGCATCACCGTCCAAATCCGCCAGCGATCCGCGGTAGCCTGCGTACGTCAGCAGGTCGAGGTTGACCAACTTCCCGACTTTCCATTCGGACGTCTTAAGCGCAAGGCGGACAAAATTGCCGCCGATAAATCCGGCACCGCCGGTGACGAGGAGATTCATTGGAAAGAGTGACGTGTGGCTTGTGACGAGTTTATTCGATCGGTTGGGCCCGCTGGCCAAGCAGACCGCTTTCTTATTCGGATCGCTCGGCGACTTTGAGCGTCGCTTCACGCGCCAGCCGGCGCTCGCGGGCATCCCAGATCTCCTCGGCCATATCGACCGTTTGATCGAGCAGGTCAAATCTTTGCGCCACGGAGAGGTCCGCGGCCCGCAGAAGATGCGATATCTCGGCCCCCTCGAAAGTCGAATAGAACCACGGATCGTCCGGATACTGACGGCGCTTCATTCGTAAATTTTCAGCAGAGCATCGAGATCTGCCAAGTCTTTGTTACGCCCGGCTTCGCGCTTCATCACCAACAAAGACTCAACAGACACAAATCGGGCAACTACGCCGTTCCCCATGTCTTCCAAAGTCGCGGCACTGTATTCTTTCTCGAAATCGAAAGGCTCGTACACAAAGACATCGACCCCGGGCTTTTCATCGGCCCAAAACTGCAACACCAGCATCTGCTTGTCGCGCCGCCAACTCTCCCGCAGTTCCCAGTCAGCAAATTGCGCGCCTGTTATAGGTTGCTTCGGCCTGTAGCCAACCGAGGCAAGAGCCTCAAAAGCGGCTTCAATGTTTTCAGGTGTCAGCGCGACAACAATGTCGATGTCGTAGGTAGTGCGAACATACCCGTGCGCAATAACTGCTACGCCGCCGACAAAGATGTATCTGATAGACGCCTTTTCCAAGGCAGACGCAACCTCGGCGACGTTTCGCTTTCGGACAATGGGTAACATTTCGGTCCGCAGCTTTGTATCTGCGTTTTACTCAAGTCTCAGGCCTCAGGTCTCAGCCCTATCCGTTCAGCTTACCGCCGCCAAGCGCAACACACGCCATGCGGCTTCAAGCGAGATGGCGGTGGACATTTTCGAATCCCCTTCGCGCCGTTCGGTGAAGACGATCGGCACTTCTTTGATCTTGTAGCCCTGTTTCCACGCGGTGTGATGCAACTCGATTTGGAAGGCGTAACCCTCGGCCTGGACTTTTTCCCAATCGAGATCGCGGAGCACATCGGCCCGAATCGCTTTGAACCCGCTGGTCGGGTCGCTCATGGGCAACGCCGTCAGGGTGCGCACGTAAAATCCGCCGAACGTGCTGATGAAGAGCCGGCTTTGCGGCCAGTTGAGCACCGAAATGCCGCCGAGGTAGCGCGAACCGATGGCGATGTGCGCCCCCTGCTCCAAGGCCTCGAGCAATTTGGGAATGTCCGCCGGGTCGTGCGAAAGATCGGCGTCCATTTCGATGGCCGCTTCATAGCCCTGCTTGACCGCCCATTGAAAACCGCGGCGATAGGCCGTGCCCAGGCCGGCTTTGCCTTTGCCCTCGAGCAGGTGAATGCGCATTTTGAATTCCGGACGCGACCGCACCACCTCTGCGGTGCCGTCCGGTGAACCATCATCGACCACGAGGACATCGACCTTGCGCGGTAGATTGAGCACCAAATCCAGCGCCTTGTTGATCGACTCACGCTCGTTGTAGGTCGGAATGACCACGACCGCTTTGTTGATCGGTGTCACCGGCGGCTTGATCACCGGCGAAGATTTGTTCGCCCCGCTCCACCAGTCCTTCCAGCGCTGCGGAATGAAAGGCAGCGGCATGATGAGCAGCATGCCCAGCACACCGGCCCAGGAGAGGCCCGAGATCCACACCGCGAGATCATACCAACGCGGCGGA
>CAZEYV010000045.1:0-10450 GCA_964516705.1 uncultured Chthoniobacter sp. | reverse complement strand
CGCTTGGCTTCCTTGCGTTCTTTTTTCAACTGCGCGAAGAGGCGGTCCTTCTGTTCGGCCGTCAGTTTGCCGGTGACCTCCGGATCACCGGCTGCGGCCAGGTCGAGCGACGTCACTTCCACCGGGCGCAGGGCCACGATGCGGTTCCCGCAAATGATGCCGACATTTTGTCCGGCCACGGCGTCTTTCAGATGGGCGCCGAGATGTTTCTTGGCCTCGGTGATGGTGAAAGTTTTCACGGTTGCGGCGTCGCGGGCCACGCGATGATCACGCCGAAAAGGGCGCCGAAGAGCGCGCCGCGCCACCAGGTGGCGGTGAGCGGACAGGTGCCGGACGTGCATTGGCCGAAATAGCCCAACGCGGCACCGACGGCCGCGCCGAGCAGGACGGGAAGAAGGAAACGGGTCATGGGATGAATTTACCCCGCAGTGGCGGATTGCAAAGCCCAAGCGGACCGGTTTTCCTCGCGGCATGTCGAAAGCACTGGCTTTGCGTCCGAAGGGCAAGCACCCGCTGCACGTGCTGTGGGAGGGCGAGGTCTGGCCGCCGGTGTGGACCGTGGACCTGCCGGACGGCCTGCGCGAGCGCGTGCTCTCGGGGTTGCCGAAATTCGAACGCGCGGACGCGGCGTGGGCTTCGGTCGGATTGCGGTCCGACAAAGTCCTGCAGGAAATCTTCCACACCGAGGAGGCCATCACCCCGGCGGACGTGCCGCGGCTTTGCTGCGGGCTGCCGGGCATCGACGGTTGCCTGCTGGCGCGGCGGCACGAGGTGCTGGCCGAATGGACCATGCCGCTCGACCTGCGGCAGCGCGAGTTGCTCGAGTCGGCCTCGGGTGCGCTGGACCGCGCGGCCGACGCCCGCGGGGCCGGTTGGGGTGAAGCGCGGGGCCTCACTTTGCATCTGGAGGTCGGCGGGGCGAGTTTGCTGCGTTGCGAGACGCTGCAGCTGCTCGTGCTGCACGAAAAGCGCGGCTTCGCGCCGGGCGTGCGGGAGAAATTGACCCTGGCCCTCGGCGCCGTGGCGCGATCGCTGCGCGCGGCGGCCTGAACCTCCGCCCCTACCGGAACCACTCCGGCGGCAAACGTTCCGCCTTGGCGCCGGGCATGCGGATGAGGGCGAGGGATTGGCGGCAGGTCGCGAGCACGGTGCCGTCCTCCGGACGGACGATTTCGAATTCCACCGAGAACCGCACGCGGGACAGTTCGCTCACGCCGCCGCGGACGAGCAGGCGCTCGCCGACTCTGCCCGGCGACCGGTAATCGATCTCGGTGCGCAGGACGACGGGGTAAAGCCCGGTCTCGACCATCCGCCGCAGGGGCATGCCCATTTTTTCGGCCATGATGGTCCGCGCCTCCTCGATGAAGCGCAGGTAGGCGAGGTTGTGCACCACCGCGGCGCAGTCCGTATCGTAGAACATGACGGTCACCTCGTGCTCGATGCGGGGCAGGTGCGCGGCGGACATGGTGCGAGTTTGTCCGCGGTCCGATTTCGGCCAAAGCAAAATTTCCGCGGATTCCGTTTGCACGCGGGGGCGGATGGCCGTATTAGCGCGCACGCAGAAATGAAAGATTGGGACATCTCCTCGGCCCTCGCGCTCTACAATGTGGAACGTTGGGGCGCGCCCTACTTCTCGGTCAACAGCCGGGGCCATGTCTCCGTGCGCCCCGACGGCGCGCCGCGGCGCGAGATCGACATGATGGACCTCGTGGCCGAAGCACGGGAACGCGGCCTGTCTTTCCCCATCACCCTGCGTTTCCAGGATCTGCTGCGCCACCGCGTCCAGACGGTCAACGAGGCCTTCGCCGAGGCGATCAAGGGCGCCGGCTACGGCAACGTCTACCGCGGCGTCTTCCCGATCAAAGTCAACCAGCTGCGCGAGGTCGTGGAAGAAATCGTCGAGGCCGGCACGCCGTTCCATTTCGGCCTCGAGGCCGGCAGCAAGCCGGAGCTGCTCGCCGCCCTGTCCGTCCACACCGATCCCGAGAGCCTCATCATCTGCAACGGCTACAAGGACGCCGATTACATCCGCCATGCCATGCTCGGCCGCAAGCTGGGCAAGCGTCTGGTCATGGTCGTGGAAAAAATCGAGGAACTGGCGCAGGTCCTCTCCATCGCCAAGCAGGTCGGCGTCGAGCCGTGGATCGGCGCGCGTGTTCGCCTGGCCACCAAGGGTTCGGGCAAATGGGCCACCAGCGGCGGCGAGGACGCGAAGTTCGGCCTCTCCACCGCCGAGCTGGTCCAGGCCAGCGACCTGCTCCAACGCGAGGGCATGGCGCACTGCCTCAAACTGGTCCATTTCCACGTCGGATCGCAGATCACCGACATCGGGACGATCAAACGCGCCGTGCGCGAGGCCGCGCGCTTCTACGCCAAGCTGCACAAACTCGGCCACGAGCTCGGCTATCTCGACGTGGGCGGGGGGCTCGGCATCGACTACGACGGCTCGCGCACGACCTTCGACAGTTCGGTCAACTACACCCTGCACGAATACGCGCGCGATGTGGTGGCCGCCGTGCAGGAGGTCTGCGACGAGGAAAAAACGGCGCATCCGATCCTCGTCAGCGAGAGCGGACGCGCCATCGCCGCGCACCATTCCGTGCTCATCGTCGAGGCTTTCGGGTCCATCGAGAAAGTTTCCCGCGGCCCCGAGGTCAAAGCGGACGAGGCCGACCCCGCGGTCGTGCAGGACATCCTCGGAATTTACCAATCGCTCGGCAGCAAGCACCGCCTGGAAAGCCTCCACGACGCGCAGGAAATCCGCGAGAAGGCCGACTCGATGTTCTCCCTCGGCCTGCTCGACCTGCGGGCCAAGGCCAAGATCGAGACCGTCTACTGGCGCATCGCGGCCAAGGTGGTCGAGCTTTTCCGCGGCGTGCGCTACGTGCCCGAGGAGGTCAAGGAACTCGAGGTCTCGCTCGGCGACCAGGTGCTCTGCAATTTTTCCGTCTTCCAGTCGCTGCTCGACCACTGGGCGCTCGGTCAGCTTTTTCCCGTCATGCCCCTGCACCGCCTCGGCGAGGCGCCCGACCGGCAGGCCACGCTGGTCGACATCACGTGCGACTCGGACGGCAAGGTCTCGCGCTTCATCGATCTGCAGGACGTCAAACCGACGCTCCCGCTGCACCGCGCGGAGGAGGGCAAGCCCTACTACATCGGATTTTTCCTCGCCGGGGCCTACCAGGACATCATGGGCGACATGCACAACCTTTTCGGCCGCGTCAACGAGATGCACATCTTCCTCGATGAGGACGAGGAGCGCGGCTACTACGTCGAGGAAATCATCGGCGGCAACACCATCGGCACCGTCCTTGCGCTGACGCAGTGGGAGAAAAGCGAGTTGGCGCGGCGGATGAAGGTGCAGGTCGACGCGGCCATCAAGGAAGACCGGCTCAAGCCGAACGAGGCCATGCGCCTGCTCGACGACTACGAGAAAGCCCTCGAAGGCTACACGTATTTGAATTGTTTCTCATCGGCGACGTGACGGCCCCTACCAGCGGGACGAACGGAACCAACTGAACGGCACCGCGCCGTGGGAGAGGAGGCGGTCGTTGAATTCGCGCAGGCTGCCGCGGTGCGCGGCATGGAGAGCTTTCACTTTTTCGCGTCCGAGCAGGTAACTCATCGGCACGGTCGGCGCCGCGGTATACCAATTCACGTCGGCGGCGGCGCGGGCTTTGGTGAAACCGACGTGTTTCACCAGATGCTCCGTGGCCGCGGCATGGCTCAGGCCGCCGGTGTGCAGTCCGATGTCGACCAGGATGCGGTGGGCGCGCCAGAGGGCGTCATGCAACTGGATGAGCCGGGCGTGCGGGGCGCGGTAGATCTTTTTCTCGATGCAGAGCTGTTCGCACCAGAGCGTCCAGCCCTCGTAAAAAATGGCGTGCGAGAACATCCGCCGCAGGCGGCTCGGATGGCGGTTCTGCACGATGAATTGCAGGTGATGACCCGGATAGGCCTCGTGGGCGCAGGTCAGCTCCAGTCCGAAATGCTGCGCGATCTCGGCCCGGCGGTCCGTCTCGTTCTTCGCGTGCTGCGAGAGGTCGTTGACCCAGAAAAGGCCCGTCTGGTCGCGATCGAACGGCCCGGGCGCGCCGTAGGCGGCGGTGGGGAATTGTTCGCGCAGGAAGCCGGGGACGGGGATGACTTTCAATCTTTCGCCGCGGGGCAGGCTGACCAGACCGGCGGTCGCGAGTTGCTTTTTGATTTGTGCGGTGACGTTGCAGTATTCGGCCAGCAGGTCGCCGGCGGACGGCTGCCATTCGTCGCGCAGCCGCTCGAGGATTTCGTGGGCCGGGCGGCGTCCGAATTTGGCCGCTTCGCGGTTGAGCTCGGCCGAGACCGAGGCGACGAGGCGCCGGCCCTCGGCCAGCAACTCCGCCGCGCTCGCGTCGGTGCCCATGCGCTCGCGCAGGAGGAATTCGAAATTCGCGCGACCCACCGCGAACCCGTTCGCCGGGCCGGTCGGGATTTTCTCCAGGCTTCGCGCATACGCGCGGAAAGCGTCGGCCGCGCGGGCGAAAAGCCGACGGGCCCGGGCGGGTGACTTCGCGAGCGGCACGACTTGCCCGGAAGCCTGTTCGAGAAAAGTTGCGGCATGCCGGCTGGAGCGCACGGCCAACTTGGTCCACAGCGGCACCGGCCGGCGCAGGCCGGCCCGGCCCTCGTCGAGGAAGCGCGGGATGTCGGAGAGCAGCGCGAGGATATCGGGCGTGACGGCGCGCAGGTTGTCCGCGTGCCGCACGAGCAGGTGGAAGACGGCGTTGACCGCGGTGCCGCTGGGCGACTGCGGGTCGAGTTGCCAGCGGGGATGATCGCGCTGGAAAAAAAGTGCGGTGCGCAGGTAGGCAAGGAAGGCGCGGCGGTCGGTCCAGTCGTCGCCTTCCCCCGGCGGGAGTGCTTCGACCGCCGGCAGCGTTTCTTCGAGCAGGCGGATGCGGCGGCGGTGCGAGGCCGGGTCGTTGGGACCGAGCCGGCCGCGGTAGGCGCGCAGACCGAGTTCCGCGGCGTCCTGCGGGGACAGTTCCCACGCGGCACGGAAGAACTTCTCCGCGGCAGCGTGCAGTTGCGGGGCACGGCTGCGCGGGGGCGGACGGAAAACAGCCGGCATGGCGCGGGAGGCGGCGGGGCTAGTCTTTTTTCACGATCTGGCCCTCTTGGTCGACGCGGGCGGACATGATCGTGTTGATTTCGACGGCGAGGTCGCGCATCTGCTCGACTTCGGACTTCGAGGGCGCGCGGTCGGCGGCGTCGCCGGCGATTTTGCGGATGGTTTGCAGCCGCGAGGTGATGGCGGTGGCCAGTTCGGTGTTTTTCAGGCGCGGGTTGAGCGTGGACAGGCGTTTGAGGAAGTAGTCCATGACGTCGGGTTTCATCAGCCCGGCGGCGCGTTGCGGGCTGTAATTGCCGGCGGTGACCACGGTGCCGATCTCGAAGCCGCGCAGCCATCCGCCGAGGCTGATCATGTGCGCCATTTCCTCGTCGCGCAGTTCGATCATGGCTTCCTCGACATCGGCCTGCGTTTTGATCAGCTCGAGCTTGAGTCCGGGCCAGTCGCCGCGCGTGCCAAGCTCGAGGAGACTGCCGGCACGGGTCGAGAGGCGTTGTCCCACGGCGAGGCTCTTGGCCTGGCGCAGGAGGGCGCGGCCGACATTCTGGATGAGGCCTTTCTGCTCGGCCACGACCGCGAAAAAACCGTCGCAGATGAGCGATCCGAAATTGAGCGAGGTCTGGAAGCGGTTGTTGTAGGTGCGGTCGAAGTCGGTCGAGGCAATCAGGTCGACCGGCACCGGCTTGAAGGCCTCCAGCTCGGTGAAAAGGCGCTGGATGGACGGCGCGGTCAGCTCGTTGACCCCCAGTTCCTCGCGGGCGAAATCGTCGCGCAGGATTTCCGGCGGCGATTCGTCTTGGCCGCGGACGGCGTGGGCGGCGAGGGCGAGGGAAGAAATGAGGAGCGCGGTGCGCATATCCGATGGGGAAACCTGCCACAAATGCCCGCGGGTGTCCATGGGACGAAGTCCCCCGATTTCTCGCTGGCCCGCGGGCGGCCGGAGGCGGATGATGGGCCCGTGAAAAAGGTGATGGTGCCGGTTGATTTCAGCGATGCGCAGGGGCGTTTGATCGAGGCGGCCGAACGGGAAGCGGTCCTCCGGGGCGCGTCGCTCGTGCTTTTCCATGTCATCGAACCCGCGGCCGAGGTGGCGGGTTTCGAAACCGATCCCGAAATGATGCGCCTGCGCATCGGGCAGGACCTCGAGGCCGAGCAGCGTGTCGAGGCCGAACGGCTCGGGGAACTGGCCAAGCAGGTCGGGGCGCGCGGCGTGGTCTGCGAGTCGGCTGTGCGCTTCGGCTTGCCTGCGGACGAAATCCTGTCCGCCGCCGCCGAGCACGGCGCCGATCTTCTGGTCATGGGCTCGCACGGCCACGGCGCGCTCTATCATTTGTTCACCGGCAGCGTCGTCACCGGCGTGCTCAAGCGGTCAACCTGTCCCGTGCTCGTGGTCCCGCTCCGCGACCGGAGCAGGTAGGTCCGGAAATGGCGCGTGTATGACGACCGACTGGTCTGCCTGGGAACCGCGCGAGCGCGCAAACCTTTGTTTCGTGGTGCGGGGCGCCGAGGTGCTGCTCATCCACAAGAAGCGCGGACTGGGCGCGGGCAAGATCAACGGCCCGGGCGGCCGGCTCGAGCCGGGAGAGACGGCGCTGGAGTCCGCGGTGCGCGAGGTGCAGGAAGAACTTTGCGTCACGCCGCGCGACCCGCAGCCACGCGGCGAGCTGCATTTCCAGTTCGCCGACGGTTACGCGCTGCACTGCACGGTCTTCGTCGCCGACGGCTGCGACGGGGAGCCTTGCGAAACCGCCGAGGCCGTGCCGCTCTGGGTGCCGCAGGACGAGATTCCTTTCGACAAAATGTGGGCGGACGACCGTCATTGGTTGCCCGGCGCGCTCGCGGGACGGAGTTTCCGCGGCTACTTCGAGTTCGACGGCGACCGCATGCTGGCCCACCGCATGGAATGGCTCGGGGAGGAGTCGCCGGCCTCATGACCCTCGCGCAATTCCTTCTCGGGGTCGGCATCGGCGCGGTGACCGGCGTGCTGGCCGCGCTCTGCGGCGTCGGCGGCGGCCTGATCATGGTGCCGGCTTTTGTTTTTTTCCTCGCGCTGGACCAGAAGTCCGCCATCGCCACCTCGCTCGCGGTCATCATCGCGGTCTCCCTCGTGGCTACTGCCAAATATTCCGCGGCTTCCCTCGTCAAATGGCAGGTCGTCCTGCCCGTCATGCTCGGAGCCGTCGTCACCACATGGTTGGCCACCGATCTGCTCAAGCACCTTTCCAACGATGTGCTCACCCGTATCTTCGCAATCTTGATGATCGTGGTAGGGATTCGGATGCTCTTGGTGAAATGATTTTACGGATTTGCTCAATGTCACGAAATTGTAACATTTCATAAACTGTTGATATTCAGCATATAAATCCGAAGAAAATGAGCCGACGAAAAAATCTTCATTTTTTCCCTTGCGTGATGCGGGGTGCGTGTTATTTTGCTCACATCTTTAGTAAAGATTGTTCTGGGGGGAACAGCAGCCCTTCTCGCCATTCGGTGAGGAGGGCTGCAACTTTTTAGGGGGATCACTTCGGGCCGCGCCCGCCGCGTTATGAATCGCGAGACCCAGTCTCCGCTCCGCCGCCGCCTCCTTCTGCTCGGCGTTCTGATTGCCTTCCTTGGTTCCGCCTGGCTGGTGCACGGGGCGGTTCTTTCCCGACTGGTGCAGTGGGCGGTGCCTTGGGCCGCGCAGCGCGCGGGCTACACCGTCACGCTTGGCGGGGTCCGGGCCGACCTGATGGCGCCGATCCGCCTGACCGGCATCGAGGTTTCCCGTCCCGGAGGCACGCGGTTGCAGGCTGCCGTCGGCGAGTTGGATTGGGCCCGCGCGCGGGACTGGGGATGGGCGCCCGCGACTTGGATTCGCCGCCTGACGGTGAGCGGACTCTCGGGCACGATCGCCCCGGACGAGGCGCGCCCGGAACCGGAGGCACCTCCCGCTTTGCCCGGCGCGCCAACCGCCGGGGCACCGTGGCCGCAGGTGGTGGAAGTCCGCGACGGCAACCTCCTTTTCACCGGCCCCGGCTGGTCGGTCGATCTGCGCGGGCTGGATCTTTCGCTCATGGCGGACCGCACCGGTTCGCTGCAGGTGCGCGAGGCCGCCGGACAGGCGGGGCGGATGATGAAAAAATTTTCCGGTCTCCGCGCTGTGACCGCCTGGCGGGACGGCGTGGCTTACTTCGCCGATCTCGCGCTCGGTGAAAGCGTCGTCGTTGATTCGCTCTCCGTCGCCTTGTCCGGTCCCGCCGCGCTCACCCTCGAGGCCCGCGCCGGGGGCGGCTATGTTTACGCGGATCTTTCCGGCCGCGGCGCGGCGACCAAGGCCGCGCTCAACGCGTTGAATGTCTCGCTGGCCGGCGCCGCCGAATTCGCCGGGCTCGAGGGGGACATGGCGGGGACCGTCGATCTGGCCAAACTGACTTTCAACGGCGATCCGGCGCAGCCCTTCGCGGCGCAGATTTCGCTGCGGCTCGAGGCCAAGGATTTTGCCTGGCGCAAGAACGCGGTGGAGGAACTGACCGCCGGATTGAGCCTGGCTGGCCGTCGCCTGCGGCTCAGCGAATGCTTGCTGCGGCAAAAAGCAAACGAAGTTAAGTTGCGGGGTACGCTGACCGTGCCGCCGCGGTCCGCGGACTGGCGCGGGGCCCCGTTCGATTTCGAAGTCGATGCCGATGTCGGCAACCTGCGCGCACTTGCCGGTCTTTTCGGCGCGCCTTGGAACGAATTGTCCGGCGGCCTGCGCGTCGAGGGACGGGGAGAGGGGCGCGCGGCCGACGGCGAGGGCTGGCTCAAGGTGCGGGGCTGGGACCTGCGGGCGCGGGGCATCCCGGCCAGTTCGCTGCAGGCCGACCTCAAGCTGGAGGGACGCGACCTCAAATTGACCGGACTCGACGCGCAAAGCGGGCCGGATTTCGCCCGCGGGGGCGGACAACTCAGCCTGGGCGAGTCCCTGAACTACCAAGGGCGGCTCGAACTCCGTGTCCGCGAGTTGTCGCGCTACCTCGAACCGCTCGGCCGGTTCGCGCCGGACTGGGCGCGCGAGGGCGGTGTGCTGCTTTTCTGGGACGGCGACGGCGCGGCCTCGGCGCACTCCGGCGTGGCCACGCTCGAGCTGGTGCGTTTCACCGGCGATCTCAACCCGGTGCCGGTCAACGGCAAACTCTCGGCCAGCTATTCGCCGGGCAACATCTATGTCAGCCGTTTCCTCCTCGATCGCGGCCCGCTCTCGTTGTCGTCCTCGGCCTACTTCGGCGCCGAAGGGCTCGCCGTGCAGGACATCCAGATGTTCAGCGGCCGCAGCCGCCTGCTGCGCGGAGAACTTTTTCTCCCCCTCTCGCTCGACGCTGTGCTGTCCCGCCAACCGTGGGGACAAACCCTCGTGAAAGGCGGCGAAGTCAGCGCCCGGGTGCGCTCGGACGATCTCGACCTCGCCTCGCTGGTCGAATTGTTCGGGCAAGAAACCACGCTCCGTGGGAAGGCCGATTTGAACCTCGAGGCGAGCGGACCGTGGGAAAATGCCGCGATCGACGGACGGCTTTCCGTCACGGGACTGCGCGCCTCTTTCCCCGTGTGGCAGATTCCCGATGCCCGCGCGTCCGTCGAATGGAAAGTCAAAGACCGCCGCGCCGCCGTCGGCGCCCGTTTGCAACCTTCCGGCGCGGAGGAAATCACGGTGCAAGCCGAACTCCCGCTCATCGGCGCGAAGGCGGACGGCGGTTGGACGCTGCTCGATCCGACCGCGCCGTGGTCGGCACTTCTCGATATTCCGTCCGCCGATCTGGCGCGCTTCACGCCCGGCTTCGCCGGGGCCACCGTCGACCGCGGCACCCTGCAGGGCAAGGTCCGGGTGGACGGCACGCTATCCGCACCGCAGCCCGACGGTTCCCTCAAGTGGAGCAACGGACGCATCACCTTCCCGGGCTCATGGCTGCCGGTGGAGGATGCGCAAGCCACGATCGCTTTCCGCACCGGCGAAGCGGTCTTGGAGGAAACGCGCGGACGCATGGGCAAGGGGACCTTCGGGCTCGCCGGCCGGGTGGTCTTCGCCGGGGGAACTGCTCCCCGTTGGGAGGTCCTGCTGCGGGGCGGGGATCTTTCGCTCTATGCGGATGCAAACCTGCGCCTGAACGTTTCGCCCGATCTCGAGGCGCGTGGCGCGGAAGACTCGGGAGAGATCAAGGGAACGCTCGGTCTCGACGGCAGTGCCGTGCTCCGCGGGCTGACCGTGACGCCCCGCCTGGTTGCCGCTGCCGCGCCGCCGGAGCCGCCGGCCGGGTCGGAGTCCGCGGGATCCCTCGCGGCCTGGAATCTGGATCTGAAGGTCTCCTCCTCCGCCGCCCTCCCCGT
>CAZEYV010000044.1:0-11877 GCA_964516705.1 uncultured Chthoniobacter sp. | reverse complement strand
TCTTGGCGGGCTTGCGCTTCGCGACTTTTTTCTTGGCGGCTTTTTTCTTTTTAGCGGGCATCCAAAATCCCCCCTTTCAATCCGCAGTGGCGGGTTTGGAGTGTGCTTAGTTTGCAACTCACGAGTGTGTTCGTAGAACCGATGTGCATGATCGTCAACGGTTTTTTTGAAATTTTTCGAAAAACTTTTCCACGCATCTCCCGCGTGGACAACGCGTGCGCGACATTGCGCGCGGGAAAATTCACCGCGCGGCGAGCAACGCGGCGGCTTCGTCCGCGATTTTTTCCACCGGCCACAAGCGTCCCGCGCCTTCGTATCCGCAGGCGAGCAGACCTTCGTCGGGTCCGATGAAGACCGCGCCGCGGGCGCGCAACACGCCGGTGTTCTGCACGGTTGCGGGATGCGACCACATCTTGCCGTTCATGGCGGGCGCGATGACGAGTGGCGCGCGCGTGGCGAGGGCGACGCAGGTCAGCGCGTCGTCGGCCAGACCGCAGGCCAGACGGGCCAGTGCCGCGGCGGAGGCCGGTGCGATGAGCAGCAGGTCGGCACGATCGGCCAGCTCGATGTGGCCGGGGCACCAGCCGTGCTGCTCGTCGAAGACATCGGTCGTGACCGGGTTTTTGCTCAAAGTCTGCAGGGTCAGCGGGGTGATGAAGCGTTGCGCGGACGCGGTGAGGATGACGCGCACGTCATGGCCTTGCTTGACCAGCAGGCTGGCCAGGTCCGCCGCTTTGTAGGCGGCGATGGATCCGGTCACGCCGAGGACGACGGTTTTCTTGGCTGCCATGTCAGGACTGCAGCGAGATGATGCGGCGGCTGAGGTAGCGCTCGGCGCGGGTGATGGCGCGGAATTTGGTCAAGTCCTCCTCCATCGAGCCGCTGATGATGGTGTAGCGGTATTCGCGCCAGCACTTCATCTCGGCGGCGGCGTTGGCCAGGCGGAACTCGATTTGCTCCGGGGTTTCCGTGCCGCGTTTCTGCAGGCGGTGGTGGAGTTCCTCCAGGCTCGGCGGCATGATGAAGATGTCGACCAGGGAATCGCGGATGAACGGGTCGGTGCTTTGACGGATGGTGGCCGCGCCTTGCACGTCGATATCGACCAGCACGTCGATGCCCTCGCGGAGGTGGTCGGTGATGGTCTGGCGGATTGTGCCGTAGTAGTGGTCGTGCACGCGCGCGTATTCGAGGAAGTCACCGGCGGCGATGCGGCGCTCGAAGTCCGACGCGTCCATGAAATGGTAATCCTCGCCGTCGATTTCCCCGGCACGCGGGGCGCGGGTCGTGCAGGAAACGGCATAAACGGTGTCGGGCGTCTGCCGCAGCGAGCTGCAGATGGTCGATTTGCCCGCGCCGGACGGCGCGGAAATGACAAAGAGGATGCCGAGGCGTTTCAACGGAGGAGTTGAGGGTTGAGGGTTGAGGGTTGAGAGAGTGAAAAAGCCAAGGCCATCGCTTACTCCACATTCTGCACCTGCTCGCGGAGGCGCTCCAGTTCCGTTTTGGCCGCGATCACCTTCTGGGCGATGTCGGCCGAGTTGGCCTTGGAGCCGATGGTGTTGCACTCGCGGAACATTTCCTGGGCCAGAAAATCAAGGGTCCGCCCGTTGGCCTCCTTGGTGGCCAGCCCGGACCGGAATTGGGCCACGTGGCTTTTGAGGCGGCTGAGTTCCTCGGTGATGTCGGCCCGGTCGGCGAAGATGGCCAGCTCGCGGGCTAGTCTTTCGTCGTCGGCCGCGAAGGGGAGTTCGATCTCCGCCAACCTGGCGCACAGGGCTTCGCGGTGGCGGCGCGTGACGTCCGGGGCGAGCTTGGCGATGGCATCGATGAAGGAGACGAATTTGCCAAGGAGGCGGTTCAGTTCCCCCGCGAGATGCGCGCCCTCCGTGGCCCGCATGCGTTCGAGCGATTTGAGCGCGGCCCGGGCCGCTTTGGTCAGGGCGCGGAGATCCGGTGCCGCGGCCGTGGCGCCCTCGCGGGCGGTCGCCGCATAAAGCCGGATCACATCCGGCATCCCGACCTCCCCGGGAATGCGCAGGGTGCGGCGCAGCGACGCGAGTTCCTCGTGCAAGCGGCGGAACAGTGCCGTGTCGACCAGCGCCCGCGCCTTTTCTCCGGCGCTCATCGTGGCGATCACCGTGGCCCGGCCGCGGGCCAGCGCCGGGGCGATGATCTCGCGCAGGGCATTCTCCGCCGGCGCAAGTTCCCGCGGGAGATTGAAAACGATTTCCGCGTGCTTCCGGTTGACCGTGGAGATTTCCACCCCGTAGGTGATTCCTTTGACCGCGCACTCGCCGCGGCCGAATCCGGTCATGCTTCTCATGCGGTGATGACAGCGTGGGCGCGCGGTCCTGTCGAGCTTGCGGCGATTCGGGGATTGCTGCGGGAACCCTTCGCGTCTAGTTTGTCACCTCATGGCTTCTCCCGACCCCTTCATGCAGGCCGCCATCGAGGAAGCGCGCCTGGGGCGCTCCGAAGGCGGGATCCCCATCGGCTCCGTGCTGGTGCTGGACGGCAAAATCATCGGGCGCGGCCACAACCGCCGCGTCCAGGACGGCAGCGTCATCCATCATGCCGAGATGAACTGCCTGGAGAATGCCGGGCGCCTGCCCGCGTCGGTCTACCGCCGGTGCACCATCTATTCGACCCTTTCCCCTTGCCCGATGTGCAGCGGCGCCATCCTCCTTTACGGAATCCCGAAGGTGGTGATCGGCGAGAACAAAACTTTCCAGGGTCCCGAGGAATACGTGCGCTCGCAAGCGGTCGATGTCGAAGTCCGGCAGGATCCCGGTTGCATCCACCTGATGGAGGAGTTCATCGCGGCGGAGCCGGTGCTGTGGAACGAGGATATCGGAGAGTGATGGAAGGAAGTGACGCGTGACAAGTAACCTGTGGCGAGCGGTCGGGGCGGTGTTCGCGGGGGGATGTCTCGCGGCGTGCGGAGCGCAGACTCCGGCCGAGGCCGCGCCCAAGACGGGCAGTGTGATTTTTTACCATATCGACGGGACGGGCATCGCCCATTGGCAGATGGCGCGCATGTTGATCGCCGGGCCCGATGGCGACATCAACTGGGACCGGTTGCCGCACGTGGCGGTTTATCGCGGGCATGCGGAGGATGTTTTGACGCCGTCCTCGAACGCGGGGGCGACGATGCATGCTTACGGTGTCAAGGCGCCGCACCGCGCTTTCGGGACGGATGCGGAAGGCCTGCCGCCTTTGGCCCCCTCGGGTCAGCGCCGGAGCATCATGCATGAAGCGCAGGCGCGGGGGCTGGCCACCGGTCTGATCAATAGCGGCCATGCGGCGGAACCCGGCACGGCCGTCTTCGCCGTCAGTGCCGCGGCGCGGGGCGATGTGGAGGATATCATCTCCCGCCTGGTCGGCTCTGGCGTCGAGGTGATGCTCGGCGGCGGGGAGATCGATTTTTTGCCGGAAGGAATGATGGGACGCCACGGGCGCCCGGGGCGCCGGACGGACGGGCGTAACCTGGTCGCGGAAGCGGAAGCCGCGGGTTACCGCGTGGTCTTCACGCGTGAGGAGTTGGCCGCATTGCCGGATGAGACCGCGAGGGTGCTGGGGATCTTCGCGGCCGAAGACACCTACAATGACGAACCCGAGGAGGCGCTGGCGGAGAAAAAACTGGAACCTTATGACCCGGCGGCGCCGACCGTGGCGGAAATGACGGCGGCGGCGTTGCGTTTTCTGGGCGGGCGGCAGTTTCTTCTCGTGGTCGAAGAGGAGGGCACGGACAACTTCGGCAATTGCAACAACGCGACGGGAACGCTGGAAGCGTTGCAGCGGGCCGACGAGGGCCTGGGAGTCGTGCTGGATTTCATGGAGTCCCACCCCGACACGCTTTTGCTCTACGCCTCGGACAGCAGTGGTGGAAATCCGGATGTGATCGGCTTGCGCGGGGCACGCTTCGAGGAGGAGATGCTGCGGACCGGGCGGGACATCAACGGTGCGCCGGTCGACGGGGCGGAACAGACGCCGGAGGGCGGGGTGGCCCAACCTTTCACCAGCGCACCGGACCGGGCCGGGCGGAGGCATGACTTTGTGGTGGGGTGGGGCTCCTTGCTGGATACGAGCGGCGGGATCGTGGCCCGCGCGGCGGGCTTGAATGCGGAGAAAGTGCGGGGATCTTTCGACAACACGGCGGTTTACCCTTTGTTTTACGAGACGCTGTTCGGGGAAAAGCCGTGACGGATTTCGCGGAAGTGGTTTGCCCCACGTGCCACGAGGCCTTCGCGGTGCCGGCCCCGGATGTGGCGGAGGTTCCTTGCGAGTGGGATTACGACTGCGAGGTTTGCTGCGCGCCGATGAGGATTGTGTTCAGCGGGGATGAGGATGGCCTCACCGCCGAGGCGCGCGGGTTGGGGGCATAAAAAACCCGCGGCACGGGCCGCGGGTTTGTTCAAAGCCTGAGCTGCCGCGTCAGGCGACGTGCTGCTTTTTGTTCTGGCAGGACGAGTTGATCGGGACTTCGACCGGGGCTTCGCTGCGTCGCACGAGATCGTTGGCCACCAGCCAGTTCTCCAGTTCCTCGCCGCTGATGTCGGGGAGCATGTGGCCGTTGACCACGATGCAGGGGGACAACTTCTGTCCGCTGAGTTGCTCCATCTCGGCGCGGAACTCCGGGTTCTTGAGGATGTCCTTCTCCACGTAGGGAAGGTCGTATTTGGCCAGGATGGCGCGGACGCCATTGCTCCAGCCGCAGGACGTTTTGAGGTAAGCGGTGATTTCCATGGTTTGAAAGTGCGCGGGCGGCGCCGGTTGTCAACACCGCCCGCGCGGTGAGGGTTATTTCTTTTTGCCTTCGCCCGGGCGGTATTCCTCGAGTTCGGCGGCTTCGAAGGCCTTGGCCAGCCCGACCATTTCCTCGCCGGAGCGCAAGGTGCTCTCCATGGCTTCGGATTCCTTGCGGAGGGCTTCCTCGCTGTAGTTGGCGGCCTTGATGGAAAGACCGATGCGGCGCTCGACTTTGTCGACCTTGATGACGCGGGCTTCCACGTCGTCGCCGACTTTGATCACGTCTTTGACCTTGGCCACGTGTTCCTCGCTGAGTTGCGAGATATGGACCAGGCCGTCGATGTCGTGCTCGAGGGCGACGAAGGCGCCGAAGTTGGCGAGCTTGGTGACCTTGCCTTTGACCAGGTCGCCGATCTTGTGGAGACGGTCGATTTCCTTCCACGGATCCTCGTCGAGTTGTTTGACGCCGAGGGCGATGCGCTGGTTGGCTTTGTCGATGTCGATGACCACCGCCTCGATTTCGTCACCCTTCTTGAGGATTTCGCTCGGGTGGTTGATTTTGCGGGTCCAGCTGAGATCGGAAACATGGACCATGCCGTCGATGCCTTCCTCGCGTTCGACGAAGGCGCCGTAGGCGGTCATGTTGCGCACGGTGCCCTTGACCTGTTTGCCGATGATGTAGCGCTGCTCGATTTCGTCCCACGGGTTGGGTTCGAGTTGGCGGACACCGAGGGAGATCTTTTGCTCTTCCTTGTTGACCCCGAGCACGACGGCCTCGACTTCCTGGCCGGCGGCCAAGACGTCGGACGGACGCGTGATGCGTTTGGTCCACGACAGTTCGGAGACGTGGATGAGGCCTTCGACGCCTGATTCGATTTCGACGAACGCGCCGTAGGGTACGAGGTTGGTGATTTTGCCTTTGACCTTGGTGCCGGTGGGGAAGCGCACCTCGATCTTGTCCCACGGGTTGTCGGTGGTCTGTTTGAGGCCGAGGGAGACACGCTCCTTGTCCTTGTTGATCTCAAGGACCTGCAGCTGGATTTCCTGGCCGACTTTGAGGAGTTCGCTCGGATGGGTCAGGCGGCCCCACGTCATGTCGGTGATGTGGAGGAGTCCGTCCATCCCGCCGAGGTCGATGAAGGCGCCGAAGTCCGTGAGGTTCTTGACCGTGCCGGTGACGGTCGAGCCGACCTGGGTGTTGGCCATGAATTCCTGGCGTTTCTCGCTGCGTTCCTGCTCGATGAGTTCGCGGCGGCTGAGGACGACATTGCGGCGGTCGTCGTTGAGTTTGACGATTTTGAAATCGTAGGTGTTGCCGACGAACTGGTTGAGGTCCTTCGGCGGGATGATGTCGATCTGCGAGGAGGGGAGGAAAGCTTCGACGCCGATGTTGACCAGCAGTCCGCCTTTGACCACGGCTTTGACCCGGCCCTTGATGATGCCTTCCTTTTCAAAGACGCCGCTGATTTTGTCCCAGTTCTGGCGGTAGGCGGCTTTCTCCTTGGAAAGAATGACCATGCCTTCGTCGTTTTCGAGCCGGACGAGCAGGACTTCGACTTCGTCGCCGACGGCGATTTCCGACGGATCGTCGAATTCGGCCGCGGGGATGGTGCCTTCGGATTTGTAGCCGATGTCGACGAGAAATTCGCGGGGGCGGACTTCCAGGATGCGGCCTTTGACGATGCTGCCTTCTTTGAATTGTTTGGTCGCCTTGGCGATCAGTTCTTGGACTTGCGTCATGATGATGGGCCCGCACCGACGGCGCGGGAGCTTGTTTTTTGGATACCTCGGTTCCGGTTTTGGTTGCCGCTCCGGGGTCGGTGGTCCCTGACGGGGCCGACCGAAGCGGTCGAACAGAATTCCTTAAGCGGCGGCGGAAGGCAAGCCCGGATTGATGCCGTCGAAGCTGTAACCGAAGAGCGCAATGTCCTTGGCGTAGGCTTGCGCAACCAGGTCGCGGGTTTCGTCCGTGTAGAGGGCGCGGTAATCCCGGCGGGATGAGCCGGCCTTGGCCGGCGGCAGTGCGGCACCAATGCCGATGCGGCGGCAGACCTCCGTGAAGTCGTCCTCCAGCCTTTCGAAGTATCCGATGAAATCCACGATGAGGCGGTTGTCCGGTCCGAGAACGTAGTCCGCCTGATGGCGCATGCCTCCCTTTTGGCCGGTGCGGGCCAGTTCCCAGCGGAGGTAGGCGTCGAATCCCCCGAGCTCGTTCACTTCGCGGCTGCGGCCGTGTTCGGTCTTGCGCAGCAGGTAAGCATGGCGCGAAACGAGGCGGTCCCACGGATTGCGTACAAAGGCGAATTTGCAGAGACCGGCGTAGACCGTCGGCGGCAGGCAGCGACGCACTTTTTCCGCGGGTGCGTGCTCGGAAAACTCAAGCTGGCGATAGAGTCCGCCGGTGCGGTTGAGCGGTCCGAGAAGGCCGCCCAGGCGGCGCAGCTTGCTCCGTCCGGTCACCTTCATGAACGGACGGAGCGCGTGCTGGATATTGGATCCCGCCGCCTTGTCGATATGTACGAACATGAACGGCGGATCGTAGGAAACGAGCATGGCGCGGAGTGTGCGGCGCGGTCGGGCCGCGGGCAAGCGCGCGGAGCTGGATGGGGCGGGGGCGCGGTGTCATGCTCGCGTCATGGAACGTGTCCGCGCCGCGCGCTATGCCTTGACCGGGCCGCCCCCGGACGTGGTCGCGTGCGGCGAAATCCTCCTTCCGCCGCCGGGGCCGGGCGAAGTGCGGGTGCGCATGATCTGCGCGCCGGTCAATCCGGCCGACTTCAACATGCTCGAGGGGAAATACGGCGAAGCCCGGCCATTGCCCGACACCCCGGGAAACGAGGGCCTCGGGGAGGTGACGGCGACCGGCGACGGAGTCGACGCGGCACTGGTCGGGCGGCGCGTTCTTGTCGGCAGCGAGGCGTGGCGCGCCCAAGGCAACTGGCTCGCCGCGGATCTCATCGTCGTCCCGCCCGGCCTCGATGACCGGCAGGCCTGCATGTTGCGGGTCAACCCGCCGACCGCCTGGCTCCTGCTGCACCGGTTTGCCGACTTGGAGCGCGGCGCGTGGGTCGCGCAGAACGCGGCGACGTCCGGGGTGGGGCGCGCCGTCATCGAGATCGCGAAGGGTCGGGGATGGAAGACGTTCAACATGGTCCGCCGTCCGGAGGCGGTCGCCGGTCTGCAAGCGATCGGGGCCGACGCCGTGGCGGTCGATGGCCCGGAGTTCGCGGAACAGGCGCGCGTCTTGCTCTCCGGCGCGCGTCCGCAACTCGGTTTGAATGCCGTGGGCGGCGCACCGGCCACGCGTTTGGCCGCGCTGCTGGCCGACGGGTCCCCGCTGGTCACCTACGGTGCGATGAGCCGCGAGGCACTCAAGGTTCCCAACGGATTCCTTATTTTTCGCGACCTCGTTTTCCGCGGGTTCTGGCTGACGCGTTGGTGGCGCGGGGCCGCCGCGGCCGAGCGGACGGAGGTTTATGCCGCCGTCTTCCGTCTGGCCGCCGCGGGCGCCTTCGCGCCGAGGGTGGCGGCGGAATTCCCCTTGGAAGAGGTGAAAGATGCCGTGGCCGCGTCCGGCCTCGACGGCAAGGTGCTGCTGCGCTTTGGCGACTGAAACGTTTCGACATCATCCGCCCGCGGCGCTAACCAATGTCACTTCCGCATGAGCGCCCCGCATCTTGATGTCCGCTACGTCGCCGACTTGGTCCGTCTGCGTTTGACCGACGGGGAGATCGCCGAACTGCAGCCGCAGCTCGACCATGTTTTGTCCTATATCGAGCAGCTCAACGAAGTGGACGTGGAGGGCATCGAGCCCACGGCCCATGCTTCAGCGGTTTACAATGTCTTCCGCGCGGATGTCCCCCGCGACGGTTTCACGCAGGAGCAGGCCACGGCCAACGCCCCGCATTCCGGCAGCGGGCTCTTCATCGTGCCCAAGGTGGTCGAAGGTTGATGGATCTCGCCGGACTCACCATTGCCGGGGCGCGCCGCATGATGCAGGCCGGCGAGCTGTCGCCTGTCCAGCTCCTCGACGCGGTCAATGACGCCATCGAAAATACCGACGCGCGCGTCGGCGGATATCTCTCGCGCGATTACGCGCGCGCCCGGGCCGCGGCGGAGAAAGCCGACACCTCGCTGCCGCTCGGTGGCATTCCCGTGGCGATCAAGGATGTGATCAATGTCGAAGGCGAGCCTTGCACGTGCGCCTCGCAGATCCTGCAGGGCTACACCGCGCCTTACGATGCCACGGTCATCACCAAGCTGAGGGCGGCCGGCGCGATTCCTTTCGGGCGGACGAACATGGACGAGTTCGCCATGGGATCATCGACCGAGAATTCCTCCATCCAGCTCACCCGCAACCCGCACGACCCCGAGCGCATCCCCGGCGGATCGAGCGGCGGATCGGCGGCCGTGGTGGGCGCGAACGAGGCGCTGGCCTCGCTCGGGTCGGACACGGGCGGCTCCATCCGCCAGCCTGCCGCCCTCTGCGGCTGCGTCGGGCTCAAGCCGAGTTACGGACGTGTCTCGCGCTACGGTCTGGTCGCCTTCGCTTCGTCGCTCGACCAGATCGGTCCTTTCACCCACACGGTGGAGGATGCCGCGCTCGTGCTGCAGGCCATCGCGGGGCACGACCCGTTGGACTCGACGTCGCTCGACGTGCCGGTCCCGGATTATTCGGCCCGGCTCAACGAGGGTGTTGCCGGCATGAAGCTCGGTGTGCCCAAGGAATATTTTGTCGAGGGCATGGACCCGCAGGTCGAGGCCCGTGTGCGCGAAGCGATCGAGGTTTACCGCGGACTCGGCGCCGAGATCGTCGAGGTTTCCCTGCCGCACACCAAATACGCGGTGGCCGACTACTACATCATCGCCACGGCCGAGGCTTCGGCCAATCTCGCCCGCTTCGACGGGGTCCGCTACGGCAAGCGCGCCGAGGCCCCGCGCGATCTGGCCGACCATTACGGACGCACCCGCGGCGAGGGCTTCGGCAAGGAAGTGAAGCGCCGCATCATCCTCGGCACCTACGTGCTGAGCAGCGGCTACTACGACGCCTACTACCTGCGCGCGCAGAAGGTGCGCACGTTGATCCGCCGCGATTTCGAGCAGGCTTTCGAGAAAGTCGACGGCCTTCTCTCCCCGACCTCGCCGGTCCCGGCCTTCAAAATCGGCGAGCGCATGGCCGATCCGCTGCAGATGTATCTGTCGGATATCTTCACCATCGCGGCCAATCTCGCCGGCATCTGCGGGGTGAGCATTCCTTGCGGCATGGCACAGACGGACGGCAAAGCGTTGCCGGTCGGCCTGCAGATCATGGCTCCGGCCTTCGAAGAGGCCCGCCTGCTGCGCATCGCGCGCGCTTACGAGCAGACCCGACAGCAGGCCTGAACCGGCCGCGAGGCCCGACCCGGCTCAGGGAACCAGTTGCTCGATCTTCCCGAGGACTTCGGTCGGCGGTTGCCACTCGTTGCCCGGCTGGGCCGTGACGGCATTGCCCTCGTTGTCGATGAGCACGAGGTAAGGAATGCCCGAGGAGCTGAATTTTCCGAAGGTCTCGGACTGGGCGCGGTCGAACTTCACCGCGGGCCAAGGCATGCCGGCTTCCTTGATGTATTCCTCCATGGCGGCCTGGTCGCGGTCGCCGCTGACGAAAACCAGTTCGAAGTCCGGGTGCTTCGCTTTGAATTCCTTGTACCACTCGACGAGTTTCGGCGTGAACATCCGGCAAGGCGGGCACCAGTGGGCGGAAAAATAGAGCGCGGTGTATTTCGGGGAGCCCTCCACGGCGGGTCCGGTCAGATCGCCTTTGATTTCGTCGAAAAATCCGGCGTGGCTCAAGGTCGGAAGGAAGGACAGGGCGAGGATGACGGCGAAAACGCGGAGTTGTTGCATAGGTAGGGTAATTTGCCCTCTTTTTCCGCTTTTGGCAACCTGCTGTTGTCCGCGCCTTTTGCCGGTTGTTTTTCGCCGCCGCGGGGTCATATTCCCGCCCATGAGGCTGATCTTGGCCATGGCTCTGCTCGCGGGTTCGACCGCGTGGTCCGGGCCCATCGTCCGCGAGGCCGGGGCGATTTATCTTTCCGACTTCGACCTGGAGCCTTTGAAGCTCGCTCTGCGCGAGCCGGCGCCCTGCTATTTCGAAATGAGCGCCAAGCGCTACGCCGGCACCCTGCGCTTCCCGCAAGCGGTCAAACTCGACGCGGTGGCGCCGAACGGCATGCTGCGCGTGCGCGGCAATGCCAAGCAGGGCGGTGTCGCGGCGTGGGTCGATCCCGCCTACCTCGAACCGTTGCCGACGGATTTCGTGGCCAATCTCCAACGCGCCGAGGAGCGCCGCCGCCAAGTCGAGGAACTCATCGCGCGCAATGAAGTCGCCATCGGCATGACGCCCGACGAGGTGGCGCGCAGCCTCGGCAAACCGCAGAAGCGCTCCAGCCGCACCTCACGGGACGGATCCAGCCAGGTCTTCGAATACATCCGCTACAAACTTATCCCGCAGACCGTCTACTCGCCGTCCTATGTCGAGTCGATCACCGGCGTCCGTCCCGACCCGCGCGCCCGTCTCGAGACGGTGGTGGTGCGCGGCGGCTACGGCTACAATGCCTCGACGGTCTACGTGAAAGTCCCCGTGGGCACGATCACGGTTTCCTTCACCGAAGGCATCGTCGAATCGATCGAGGAGTCCGAGGGGACGCTGGTCGGCGCCAACGCCTCCATCGTGGTGCCCCCGGTCAACCTCGGCTGGTAAACGTCTTCCGGGCTTTACAAATCCGGCCGGCGGGAGCATTCCAGCAGCATGGACGCGGCGTCCGATTTTCTCCATGCCCGCTACGAGGTGCGGCGGGCGGACGGCTCCACGTTCGGTCCGGTCAGTGCCTGGACCCTCGCCGAGTGGCGCGAGAGCAAGCGTGTCTTCGACGCCGATGAAATCCGCCGGATCAACGGCGGGACGGACCGCGAGTGGGTGACCCTGCGCAATTCCGAGTTCCTGCGCAATCTGCCGGATGAACCGCTCGGCTGGTCCGGGGAGGAATAGGATTTTCCCCTTGCCGCCGGGCGCCCGAAGATGATGATTACGACCTGCGCCGCGGGTGTAGTTCAATGGTAGAACGGCAGCTTCCCAAGCTGCATACG
>CAZEYV010000043.1:0-30763 GCA_964516705.1 uncultured Chthoniobacter sp. | reverse complement strand
GTCATCGTGCCCGCTCCGGGTTTCCAGTTGTTGAAGCTTCCGGTCACGGAAACCGTTTCCGCATTGGGGGCCCAAACGCGGAAGTCGGTGCCGGTGATGCGCCCGCTCCCTTCACGTTGGACGATGGCCCCGAGGGTCTGTCCGCGTGCCTCCGCCGCAACCGCGACGGCCTCGGTCGGGAGTGGAACGGGTGAAGGCGCGGCGACGACGGATGGCGCTAGATCGGGTGCGGGGCGGGCCATTTCCTGTGCCGCCGCCTCGCGGAAGTCGGTGGCCGCGTGGGGAAGTTCGCGCGTGCCCTCGCGGAAACGCACCGTCACGGAGCCGGGTTCGACCCGCACGAGTTTGACCCGCGCGCCCGCCGGAACTTCCACATTTCCGGCCACACGGCCCTCATACATGGCGGGAAAAGTGACATCCTCGCGCAGGGTCACGGTCTCGGGTTGACGGTCGGGGTTTTCGATCAGCCATGCCACCGGATCGACTTCCGCCGGCGTCGGCTCGGGGTCCGCATCCGGCGTGGCCACCGGTTCCGGCGTGGGCGCAGGCGTGGCGGTGGGAACCGGAGCCGGAGGCGGGGAAGGGGGCTGGAAATACGCCGTGACCCGCTCCACGAGGTGACCGGCAAGATAGCGCAGCGCCTCGGCGGGTGGAGTTTCCCCGCGCCAACGGTTGAACCCCCAAAGGCTTGCCGCGAGGAGACCGAGGGCGGCGAGAGCGAAGAGGAGACGGACGTTGCGACGGCGGCGATTCCAAGCCTCGAGTTTGCGGTTGGTCTTCGGTCGCGGGGCGGTTGCGGCGCTTGGCGCGGACTCGGAACGAGGCACGACAAAACTATTTTGGCAAAGCGGACAAACCACCTCGTGTCCGGCCCACGCCCCCTCGACATCGAGTTCGTCATGACAGTGCGGACAGGCGATGCGCATAAACGGAGGGCAGTCCGATTAAAGTCCGTCCCGGCGTCCGGGAAAATCCCTTTCGCACTTGCCCGGCTCCGGGGGCCGGACTTTTTTGCCGTGCCCAGCGGATCCTCATCCGTTAGACGAAGCGGACGATGTCCTCGCCCGCCGCTCCCACTGATCGCCTCATCTACCAAAGCGCGCGGAACATGGCCGACCTATACCGTCTGGCGGCGGAAGCCTACGGGGAGTGTCCGGCCCAGGCGCACAGGGTGAAGGGCGGTGATTTTACCATGCGCGGCTACGGCGAGCTCTACGATCTTTCCCGGGCTTTGGGCACCGCGCTCACCGGTCTCGGGCTCTCGGCACGGGAGCATGCGGCCATCATTTCCGACAACCGCCACGAGTGGATGCTCTGCGATGCGGCCATCCTGTTGTGCGGCGCCGCGGACGTGCCGCGGGCGGCCGACACCACCGAGCAGGAAATTTCCTTCATCGTCGCGCACAGCGATGCGGTCCTCGTCATCGCGGAGAACCATCACGTCCTGGAACGCGTCCTGGCCGTGCGGGCCGCATTGCCCCGGGTGAGGCATATTGTTCTGATCGAGGGCGACCCGCCGGACGGAAGCGACGTGCACAAACTGTCCGATCTGATCGAGCGCGGGCGGCATCTCCGGTCCGCTGGGGATCGCGTGATCGAAGAGCGGCTGGCCGGGATCAAGGGCGAGGATCTTTTCACCCTGATCTACACCTCCGGGACCACGGGCGAACCGAAAGGCGTGATGCTGACCCACGACAACATGATGTCCCAGGTGCGCTACCTGCCGTTCGAACTGGATCCGGGCGACCGCGTGCTTTCCATCCTGCCGGTCTGGCACAGCTACGAGCGGGTTTTCGAGATGGTGACGATCAGCCGCGGGGCGTGCACCTATTACACGAACCTGCGCGCGGTGGGCGAGGATCTGCGCAAAGCGCGGCCCACCTGGATGGCCTCGGCGCCCCGATTGTGGGAGGGGCTTTACAACCGCATCCTGCACAATGTGTCCGAGGCCCCCAAGCTGCGCCGCGGCTTGTTCCGCGCGGCTTATCATTGCTCGCGCCAATACCAGTCGGCGGTGTTTTTTCTCACGGGCCGCTTGCTCGACGTGAAGGGAAGATCGCTTTTCGAGTCGGCCGCCCTCGCGATGCGCAGCGTGCTGCGCCTGCTGGTTTATGCGGTGCCTTACCGGATACTCGACGCGCTGGTGCTGAAGAAATTGCGCGGCGTGGTCGGGGGAGAGTTCAAGGGAACGGTGTCCGGTGGCGGCGCATTGCCCCCGCACGTCGACGAATTTTTCAACTACATCGGCATTCCGGTGCTGGAAGGCTACGGTATGACAGAAACCTCCCCCGTTCTCGCCGTCCGCACGTGGCGCAAACTGGTCATCGGGACAGTCGGTCCGTTCTGGCCGCGCACCGAAATCCGCATCGTCGATCCCGCGACCGGCGCGGTGATTTATCCGGCGCGGGGCAAGGATGGCGGGGGCAGGGGGATCAAAGGGGAGATCCACGCCAAAGGCCCGCAGGTCATGAAAGGCTATTACAAAAACCCCGGGGCGACGGAAAAGGTGCTCAAGGACGGATGGATGAACACCGGCGACCTCGGTATGGTGACTTTCAACAACTGCCTGAAAATTCTCGGTCGCTCGAAGGAAACCATCGTGCTCTTGAGCGGCGAAAACGTCGAACCGGTGCCGGTCGAGGCGCAGTTGCTCGAGTCGCGCTTCATCGAGCAGTGCCTGGTGGTCGGGCAGGACGAAAAGCATCTCGCGGCCCTCATCGTGCCCTCGTTGGAGGGCCTCAAGGCCCAAGGTTTCGCGGTGGCGACGCTGGCCGCGGCGGAGGACCATCCGCAGGTCGCGGAACTGATCTCCGCCGAAGTCCGGCGGCTGGTCAGCCGCGAGCAGGGGGTCAAACCGTTTGAATTCGTCACCGCGTGGCGCTTCGTGCCGAAAGCGTTCGAGGTCGGCGACGAACTGACCGCCACCTTCAAACCCAAGCGCCATGTCATCGCGGAAAAATACGCCGGGCTCGTCGATGACATCTACCGCCACACGCGGACGGCACGCGTGGTCTAGCGGGCTCTAACGTCCGGCCGCCGGGGGCAGGTGCTCGCGGCAGTATTCCTCGCCGTCGCCGGCCACACGAAAATCCAAACCCGGGTCGGAAACCTCGGTCCGCCCGCAGGTGTGGCAGCAATGGAGCGCCGATTCCGCAGGCCCGCGGAACCCGGCCAATCGCACGGCATCACGGCGTTGCGTGCGCCAGTTGGTGACCAAGCCGGGCAGGAAAAAGAGGAGGTAGTTGGTCAGCGACGCGGCCATGGCCGCCTTGGCGGGCAGGGGAAGCAACGCCAGTTGCAGGGCGAGCATCGCCGCAAGCATCCAGGCGATGTATTTCACGCGGACGCGCAGGACGAAGAAAAGGAAGATCTCGTAATTCGGAGCGATCGTGGCGAAAGCGAAGAAAAGGGACAGATTGAGGAATGTGTTGCTCGATCCTCCGCCGAAAAAAAAGGCCGCGATCGTGCAGCCGATCATGCCGACGAGATAAAACACGTTGAGCTTGAGGGCGCCCCACTGCTCCTCGAGGGCGCTGGCCAGAAACCACATGAAAAGCAGGAGGAAGAACACCCAAAACCAGCTCGTGGTCTGCGGGATGAAAATGTAGGTGACCAGACGCCAGACTTCGCCCTCGCGTATTTTGTCCGGGATGAGGGCCAGCATGCCGGCGTAAGCCGGATCGAGCCCGACAAGGAGGAAAGTCAGCGCGTTGAGCAGGACAACCGCCTTGAGCGCGCCGGGCGTGCCGAGCCACGGCAAATACCGCGCCAGAAAACCCCAAACTTTTCCCGCCGGCAGGTCCGTCATGGAGCGGACACTTTTTGCTGCCAAGGCCAGCGGCCGTTGATTTCCAGCTCGAGCGAGAAACTGAGGAACGTGCGGATGAGCACGATGGCGCCGAGCACGGCCATGTTCTGCAGGGTCGGGGCCACGGCCACGGTCTTGATGATGTCGCCGGCCACGAGCAATTCGAGTCCGAGAAGAATCGCGCGGCCGAGATTCTGACGGTAGGCCATGTAGCGGTCGAGGCCG
The DNA here is from genome assembly GCA_964516705.1 of uncultured Chthoniobacter sp. Classification (GTDB taxonomy): domain Bacteria; phylum Verrucomicrobiota; class Verrucomicrobiia; order Chthoniobacterales; family JACTMZ01; genus JACTMZ01. Next base: position 26,730 of record CAZEYV010000043.1, on the reverse strand, counting down.
GGCGGCGGCGCCGCGAGCAGGGCGCGGCCCGTGGCGGCGATGATGCCGAGGACGATGACGGCCACGCCGATGCCGTCGATGACCATGCCGATGTGCTCGACAGTTTCTTGAAAGTTCATCAGGGGGCAAGCGTGCACAGGCAGCATCGGGCCGACAAGCATGCAAGCTGGTGATCCGGAGCCGGCTGCGCCACCATGTTGGGAGGAATCATGGGCCAGGAAATCGAACGCAAATTCCTCGTCAAGGACGACTCGTGGCGCGCCGCGGTCGAAAGTTCCTCCGTTCTCCGGCAAGGCTATCTCGCGGTCGACCATGGCACGACCGTCCGCGTGCGGACCGATGGTGCGGAAGTCTGGCTCACGATCAAAGGTCCGGCCGAAGGCCTGACCCGGGCGGAGTTCGAATACCGGGTGCCGTTGACCGAGGCCGAACCGCTCATCGGGCTATGCCGCGGGCGCGTGGTCGAAAAGACACGCCACAAACTGCGCTCCGGCGGCCATGTCTGGGAGATCGACGAGTTCACCGGAGCAAACGCCGGCTTGGTTGTGGCGGAGGTCGAATTGCGGCACGCGGATGAAAGCATCGCGAAGCCGGCATGGCTTGGCCGCGAAGTGTCCGGAGACCGCAGGTTCGACAATGCCAGTCTCAGCGTGCGGCCATACGCCCATTGGCCCAACTCCTGAGGCGCCATAACAAAAGACAATATATGTCATATATAATTGAGATATGTGTCGGAGGCATACTTGGCCCCAACCGGGCCCGTCCGGGTTGGCCCGTGGGTCACCCGTGCCTTGTCGTCCCCGCAGCGGTTCATTCACCTGGTGACGCCGGTGCGCTTTCTCAGGCCCCGCTGGTCTCATCGCATGGAGACGCTGCGGCCGATTTCGCTAAATCTGCATAGTCCGAGGCTCACCGATCCGGCAATCTCCGCGCTTCATCCATGACCATTCCCAGCCCCTCGAACTTGAAGAATCCGAGAGCGCTCTTGCTCCTGCTGTTTCTTGCGGCCACCGCCTCTCCCGCGGCCCCGGTCTCCCCGGCTGCCGGCGGGTCCGTCGCTGAGTCTCCGGCGGAATTCACCTTGGTTCCGGGCCGGGATCCGGACGGCTGGAGTTTTTCTCTCGAGCCCTACGCCTGGGCACCCGGCCTCTACGGGGATATCGGCCTGAAAGAACTGCCGGTGGCCAAAGTCAGTCAAAGCCCGACGGACCTCCTCAAGACCCTCGATTGGGGCCTCTTCCTCCGGGGCGAAGCGCGCCGGGGGCGCTGGGGGCTGCTGGGCGACGGATGGTTCGCCCAGTTCACGACCACCGCCGATCCCGGGGACGGTCTTTACCGCGACATTACCTCCGTCTCGCAGCAAAGCATGGTCACCGTCGCCCTCGCCTACCGCGTGCTCACCGACCGCCGTTTCTTCGTCGATGCCTACGCGGGCGGACGCTACATCTACATCGGTGACTCGGCCAATGCCGAGGTCAACCGTGCCGGCGTCGAAGCCCTGAGCGAAGGCCTCATCGACCGCGCCATCGCCAAGTTCGGCCCGCGCCTGCTCGCCAAATATCCCGGACTCAAAAACGTCCCCGCTTCCACCTTGCAGCAAGCCAAGGAACTCGGTGTGGAAAAACTTTCCGACCGCATCGAGGAAAAGCTGCCCAAGCATGTCCAGGCCGACCGTTGGTGGATCGATCCGATCGTCGGCCTCCGCGGACAGGTTAATTTCACCCGCGCCTTCTTCGCCGCCGCGCAGGCGGATGCGGGCGGATTCGGCGCGGGCTCGCAGATTACGGTCAACACGCAAGCCACCCTGGGCGTGAACTTCTCCCGCAACATCGCCCTCGAAGCCGGCTACCGCTACATGTATATCGACTACGACAAAGACAACTTTCTCTACGACGTCAACATGCCCGGCGTCTTCGCCGGCCTCATCTTCAAGTTCTGATCTTGTCCCCCGGCAGGGCCCGCTGATCGCGGCGCGGGTCGCTGCCTTTCCGATCTCATGGCGCTTTGACCGCGTCGCCCAAAAGCCGGAAGACTTCTCCGCTTTGCTATATTCGTCCCATGGACTCGCTTACCCAGATCGCCCTCGGCTCCTGCATCGCCGCGGCCTGCGTGCGACCCGCGCAACGCCGCGCCGCCGCGCTTCTCGGCGCCGGGCTCGGCACCGTTCCCGATCTCGACGTCTTCATCGACTACGGCGACCCCGTGGCCAACTTCACCATGCATCGCGGCTTCAGCCACTCGCTGCTCGTCCTCACCGCGCTCGGCTTGATCCTTTGGGCCGCCCTCCGCGCTTGGTGGACCCCCGTGCGCACCGACCCGCGACGATGGTTGGCCGCCATCCTTCTCGCCCTGCTGACTCATCCGCTCCTCGACGCGCACACCGCCTACGGCACGCAACTCTTCTGGCCCTCCGCGGCCACCCCGGCTTCATGGGCCACGATGTTCATCATCGATCCGCTTTACACCCTGCCCTTGCTCGCCGGCATGATCGCCGTCCTCATCCGTCCCGCCTCTCGGTGTGCCGGCCGCTGGCTTGCCGCCGCCCTCATCCTCAGCACGCTCTATGTGGGCTGGTCGTGGACCGCCAAAAGCCTCGTCACGGCCAATGCCCGGCAAAGCCTTGTGGCCCGCGGACTCCAAGACGCACCGTTATTCGTCACTCCCACCCCGCTCAACACCCTCCTCTGGCGCGTCGTCGCGCGCACGCCGGACGGACACCTCGAAGGCCTCGACTCCGTGGTCGCGGATGACGGCGACATCGAATTCACCTTCCATCCCTCCGACCACACCGCCCTCGCCGAGGCCGCGGACGTTCCCGCGTCAGCCCGCTTGCAATGGTTCGCCGGCGGTTTTGTCAGTGCCGCGATGGAAGGCGACACCTTGGTTCTCGCCGACCTGCGCATGGGACAACACCCGAACTACATCTTCCGTCACTCTGTGGCCCGCCGCAGCAACCCGCATTGGCTTCCCCTCGAGCCGCAAAGAATGCCCGCCACCCTCCGCACCCGCGACCTCACCGCCATATGGTCGAGAATCTGGTCCGAGGGACCGTGAAAGGGCACAGCATTCCGTAGCAACGCCGGCCTGTCCGCCCGGCTCTACACGGCCGGAGGTCGTTGCCGGGCAGGGCCCGCAATGCTAAGCTTCGCTTCTCGACCATGCGGCTCCTTGCTCTTCTCATCCTGGGCCTCGCTTCCTGCGGACCGCGTCCGCCGTCCGGCATGGTGCTCATCCCCGGCGGCGAGTTCACCATGGGATCGGATGCGGACTACGCGTTTCCCAACGAACGCCCGCCGCACCGTGTGACCGTCGCACCCTTCCTGCTCGACGCCCGACCGGTCACCAACGCGGACTTTGCCAAATTCGTCGAGGCCACCGGCTATGTCACCGTGGCCGAGCGTCCGGTCGATTGGGAGGAGCTCAAAAAGCAGGTCCCGCCGGGTACCCCGAAGCCGCCCGACGAAATCCTCGCTCCCGGTTCGCTCGTCTTCCGTCCCACCCCCGGACCGGTCGACCTGCGCAACATGGCGCAATGGTGGGTCTGGACTGCGGGTGCGTCATGGCGTCATCCGGAAGGACCGGGCAGCTCGATCGAAGGACGCGAAAATCATCCGGTGGTCCAAGTCGCCTTCGCCGACGCCCAAGCCTACGCCCGATGGGCCGGCAAACGCCTGCCCACCGAGGCCGAGTGGGAATTCGCCTCGCGCGGCGGACGAGAGAAGGCCCGCTATTCTTGGGGCGAGGAGGAAAATCCGGACGGCGCGTTCATGCTCAACCGCTGGACAGGCGACTTCCCTTATCGCAACGACCTTGCCGACGGCTATGCCGGCACCTCGCCCGCCGGCGCTTTCCCGCCCAACGGCTACGGACTTTATGACATGGCCGGCAATGTCTGGAACTGGTGCAGCGACCTCTACCGCGCCGACACCTTCGCCCTGCGCGCCGGCGATGCGCCCGCCTGCTGTGATCCACGCGGACCGCTCACCGCCGACAACGAAACCGTTGTCCCCGGCGACCCCTCGCCCCCGAGCGTCCCCGGGGCGGAGCGCCGCGTGACCAAAGGGGGCTCTTTTCTCTGTCATCCTTCCTATTGCGAAAGCTACCGCCCGACTGCCCGCCGCGGCACCCCGCCCGACACCGGCAGCAGCCACGTCGGCTTCCGCTGCGCCATGGACGCACCGGCGTCCCGCTGAGAGGTGACGGCACGGGCCGCACGATTCTGCGGATTTTGCATAGTCCTCCACACGGTCTCTCGTCGATCTTGTTCCCTTCCGGACAGTTCCGGATCCAACCAAATCAAGTAAAACTCACATGAAAAACATCATCCGCATCGGATCACTGCTGCTCGTCACCTCCATCCTCACCGCCTGCCTCAGCCCCGCGCAGCGCTCGCAGACCCGGCAGAGCACCCGCGTGCAAGAGCGCACCGAGCACCGCATGGAAAATCGCGGCTGGTAGCCTGACCTGACGCCAAAAAGACCGGCCCGCGGTGCCCGCCACCGCGGGCTATTTTTTTGTTGCAGCCCCGTGGGCGGCGCTGCCTTTATCCCGTTCGCACAGCGCTTTCCCCAGAGCTCAAGGGTGCTCGTTGGAAAACGCCACTTCTTCGCGCACCGTCACGTTGGCCTTCACGGCCCGCTCCAGGACGAGGATCATGTAGCGGTGACGCGAGATCCCTGACCTGGCCGCCAATTCATCAAGCCGCTTGATGGTCTGTGGCGTCAATTGCACTGCGATGGCGCGCGTTTTTCTCTCCGTTGTCACAGTATGAAACTAAACCTTTCCCCAAGGATGTGTCCGGCGCAAGCATGGAGACTCACCCTGCCGTCATTTAAAGCGTTTTCACAGCCTATCATTTTGATATAAAGCACGTTCGTCATGACATCTCGGAACTCCGGCTCGAAATACGAAACCATTTTCCTTCATGACATTTCCGCGGAGCTGGAGCAGCAGCTGAGGCTTCGCGCCCAAGCCAATGGTCGCGATCCTTCGGCCGAGGCGTCGGAGATTATCGAGAGGCATCTGGAGGAATCGGAAGACTTTGGCGGCTGAGAAGCCCCGCCCGGGCCAAGCGCCTGAAACCCGATCGTCGCCTGATTGCATGAGTACACTGTGCCCCGGGCAGCCGGAAAGGCCCATGGGGACAACACCCCAACCGCGCCGGCTCCACGGAGCCCGCCATCCCTTTGTCCGTGCTCTCAGCCCCCTCGGCCGCTAGTTTTCCTCCCCTGTCCGCGCAATGAAGTTCATCGGCAACCTCTGGCCTTGGCTCGCTGCCGCCCTCAGCGGGCTTCTGCTCACCCTGTCTTTTGCGCCCTTCGACCAGGCCTGGCTCGTCTGGATCGCCCTCGCCCCTCTACTCGCCGCCATCTGGTTCGGCCCCGACCACCCGCGTCACCCGCTCCTGCGCAAAGTGGAACTCGGCTATGTCACCGGCCTGGTTTACTTCCTCGGCTCCCTCTCCTGGCTCACCACCGTGACCACACTCGGTTGGTTCATGCTCTGCCTTTACCTTGCGCTTTATCCCGCCGTGTGGGCCGGGCTCGTCTTCCTCGTCGCCACACCGCGCGAGGATCCGTTTTCCTTCCGCTCGGTCTGGCTCAGTTCATGGCGCAACCTGGGCACCGGGTTGCTCGCCGCGGCCGCCTGGGTCGGACTGGAATTCCTCCGCGGCCACGTGTTCACCGGCTTCGGTTGGAACGCGCTCGGCATCGCACTGCATGGGAATATCCCGCTCATCCAGCTTTCTTCCCTGACCGGCGTCGGCGGGCTTTCCTTCCTTGCCGTCCTGACCTCCGCCATCGCCGTCGCCACGGTCCGCCGCCTCATGATCGAGGCGCGCGGCGGGAAAATCCGCGCCCACTTTGATTTCACCCTGACCATTGCCCTCATCGTCGCCGCGTTCGGATACGGGCTCCGTCAGCTCGCCTCCCCCGTGGAAACCGCCGGACTGCGCGTCGCCGCGGTCCAGCCGTCCATCCCGCAGGACGAAAAATGGAACCCCGCCTTCGAGCAGCGCATTTATGACACGCTCTCGCGTCTGACCGAAAGCGCGCTGGCCATGCAGCCGCAGCTCGTCCTCTGGCCCGAGGCCGCCACCCCGCGCGGATTTTTCGAGGACGCGGCGGCCAACACGTTCGTCAAGGAGTATGCCGGCAAGGGCGATCACGCCCTCATGCTCGGCACCCTCATCCTCAGCCACGAGGCCGACCACAATGCCGCGGTCATGCTGACCGGCCCGGACCGCGAGCCGCAGGTTTACCCCAAAACGCACCTTGTCATGTTCGGGGAGTATGTCCCGCTGCGCGAAAGTTTCCCTCTCTTCGCCATCGTCGTCGGCGATTTGGTACCCGCCGACTTCGATGCCGGCCCCGGCCCCGTTCTCTTCCATCTGGCCGATCCGCCCGTGGCCATGGCCCCGCTCATCTGCTTCGAGGACACCCTGGGGTACCTTGCCCGCGCCGGAGCCACGGCCGGGGCGCAGTTGTTCGTCAATCTGACCAATGACGGCTGGTTCAAACGCAGCGCCGGTTCCCGCCAGCACGCGGCCCACGCGGTTTTCCGCTGCGCCGAGACCCGGCGTCCCATGGTCCGCTGCGCCAACACCGGCATCACCTGCGTCATCGACCATTTCGGACGCATCGTGCAGACCCTCGAGTCCCCGGACGGCGACACTTTCGGCGAGGGGGTCATGCTGGCGGAAGTCCCGGTGCCGCGAAACCCGCCGGTTACTTTCTACATGCGCCACGGCGACATTTTTTCCGCCGCCTGCCTCGGTGCGACCTTTCTCGCCCTCGGGTGGGTTTTGGTCCGTCCCCGCCGGGCAGTTGCTTCGCCGGGGAAGGAAAGCTAGTTTGGAGCTGTCATGAAGCGTCTGCCCAAAGCGGGGGATCTCTCCGGATCGCTGCTCGTCGCGCATCCCATGATGGCGGATCCGAATTTCCGTCGGGCCATCCTCTACCTCTCGCACCACAGCGCGGACGACGGTGCGCTTGGTTTCATCCTCAACCGTCCGCTCGGCCAGAATGCCGGTGACCTGGAAGTCGGCGAAGCCCTCGACCTGATTCCGCATGTGCCGATCTACGAAGGCGGTCCGGTCCAGCGCAACCAGGTGATTGTCGCCACGCTCGAGTGGGACGCGTCGGCGGGAGGTTGCAAATTCGAGCCGATGGAGAAACCCGCCGGGGACCTCTCCCTGCCCTCCGGGCTCGATGACAAATTGCGCGTCTTCCTCGGCTACGCCGGTTGGTCGAAAAACCAGCTCGAACGCGAGATCGCCCTCAGCTCGTGGCTCGTGATCAAGCCCCATCCGGAACTTATCCGCGCCGATGCCGATGACAACACGTGGCACCGCATCATGTGCGGCCTCGGCCCCATGTATCGCGTCCTCGCCGACAGCCCGGAAGACCCCTCCCAAAATTAGCGCTGTCTGAAATCTGAAATTCCAAATTTGAAATACCCGAACGGGGCCTCCCCCTTCGCCCGCAAAGTCTACACCGCCCTCCGCCAAGTCCCCGCTGGCCGTGTCATCACCTACGCCGCCCTCGCCCGTCGCATCCATTGCCGGTCTGCCCGCGCCATCGGCCAAGCCCTCCGCGCCAACCCCTTCGCCCCCGAGGTCCCCTGCCACCGCGTCATCGCTTCCGATCTCACACCCGGCGGCTTCCAAGGGAGAACCAACGGCCCAGCCCTCGCCCAAAAACTCCGCCTCCTCCGTTCCGAGGGTGTCACATTCGCCAACGGCCGCCTCGCCGACTCCGCGCGCCTCGTCCGCTGATCACAACCAGGCCGACAGCTTTGTCCGCAACGTCTCCCGCGCCCGGAACAAGAGGCTCTTCACCGCCGGCACCGTCGTCCCGAGCACCGCGGCAATGTCCTCGTAAGGCATTTCGTCGTAACGCCGCAGGATGATGGCCGTGCGCTGCTCCTCCGGCAGTCCGGCCAAAGCCGCCTCGATGGCGCCGGCCAATTCGCCGGCCGCCGCCTCGGCCCACGGCGAGGCACCTCCCGCCGGCTCGCGGAAGGAATCCTCCGCTGGGGGCTCGTGAAAAACGGCACCGCGGCGGGCCCGGCCGCGCCGCTCGTTGAGCACCAGGCGCCGGACAATGGAAAACATCCACGTGGTGAATTTGGCCGTCGGTTCGTAGCGTCCGCGCGCCTGCCAGATCCGCACATAGACCCTCTGGGCGAGATCCTCCGCACCTTCTGTCCCGCCGAGCATCTTGACAATGGTCCCGTAGACCCGGTCCTCGGTTGCTTCGATCAATTCCCGGAAAGCCGCCTCGTCGTCCTCCCTCGTCCGCCGCATCAAGGCGACCAAATGCGCGTCCTCGTCCGCCCGGGAAACCGTCTCCCCGAATCCTTCTTCGCTCTGAATGGGCGCGTGCGTCACCGGGTAGCCTCGAATCTCCGGATTTCAACCCCGGCCGAGGCGAATCGTTGCTCGAATTCGGTCGGCGGCCAGTCACCCGGAGTCTGCCAAGGCCCCACCTTCCATCCGTCCTCCCGGAAGACATCCTCCGCCCAGTCCGCGTAAGCGGCCGAGTCCGAGGCGAAAAAAAATGATCCGTCCGGGGCAAGCCGGTCGGCCAGCAAGGAAGCGAAGGGAGTTTGCACGAGGCGGCGCACCGCGTGGCGCCGCTTGGGCCACGGATCGCTGAAAAGCAGGTAGACCCGTGCCACGGAAGCTTCCGGCAGTCCGGACACCACTTCGACCACTTCCCCGTGCACCACCCGCGCGTTGTCCAGGTCCTGCGCATGCCGCCGCGCCTGACGCACGCGGTAGCCTTTCTTCTCGATGCCGAGCACGTTCCATCCGGGATGGGCCGCAGCCAAGGCCGAGAGAAACACGCCATTGCCGCACCCGAGGTCCAAAACCAGAGGCGCGCTTTGCCGGAAAGTGATCTCGCCGCCCCCGGCGACGGCTGTGCGGGTTGCGGCGCCGCTCGGGGACGCCATAAAACTCAAGCCGCGTCCTTTTCCTGCTTCCGGCGCAGGAGCGGCGGCTTGCGGCCTTCCACCACCGCGCGGTTGATCGTCACTTCCGCGATGTCGTCCCGGCTCGGCACATCAAACATCACATCGAGCATGATTTTCTCCATCATGGAACGCAGGGCGCGCGCCCCGGTGCCTTTGGACACCGCCCGCTCGGCCAAAGCACGCAGCCCGTCCTTCGTGATGTTGAGATCGACCCCCTCCATGGACATCAGCTTGGCGTATTGCTTGACCATCGCGTTCCTCGGCTCGGTCAGAATCGTGACCAGTTCGTCCTCGGTCAGCTGGTCCAATGCGGTGGCCACCGGAAGGCGTCCGACAAACTCCGGAATGAGCCCGAAGGCGAGCAAGTCCTCGGGCTCGACCTGGTGGATCGTGGCGGTCGACGCGGCGACCGGATCCTTGCTTCCGGCGGAGCCGTGCGCATGGAAACCGAGCACACGATTGCCCAGGCGTCGCTGGATGAGTTTCTCCAGCCCGACGAAGGCGCCGCCGCAGATGAAAAGGATCTTGTCCGTGTTGACCTGGATGTATTCCTGCTGCGGGTGCTTGCGTCCGCCCTGCGGCGGCACATTGCAGGTCGTGCCCTCGAGAATCTTCAGGAGGGCCTGCTGCACCCCTTCGCCGGAGACATCGCGGGTGATGCTCACGTTGTCCGTCTTGCGCCCGATCTTGTCGATCTCGTCGATGTAAACGATGCCGATCTCGGCGCGTTTGACATCGTAATCGGACGCCTGCAGGAGGCGCAGAACAATGTTCTCCACGTCCTCGCCGACGTAACCGGCCTCGGTCAGGGTGGTGGCATCGGCAATGCAGAAGGGCACGTCGAGGATGCGGGCCAGGGTGCGGGCCAGGAGGGTCTTGCCCGATCCGGTCGGGCCGATGAGCAGGATGTTGCTCTTTTCCAGTTCCACCTCCTCGCTGCCCGGCAGCGCGATTTCGCGCGACGAGGCCCGGTGCAGGATGCGCTTGTAGTGGTTGTGCACGGCGACCGAGAGCGTTTTTTTGGCCAGCTCCTGACCGATGACGAACTGGTCCAGTTCGGCCATGATCTCGGCTGGCTTGGGCACGCGGACTCCGCTGCCGCCGTTCTTCTTCGACTCCTCTTTGAGTTCCTTGTCGAGGATGCCTTTGCAAAGGCTGACGCAGCTGTCGCAGATGTAGACTCCGGGCCCGGCGATGAGCTTGCGCACCTCGCTGTGGCTCTTCCCGCAGAAAGAGCACATGGTCAGGTTCGTCGCGCGGGCCATAAAATCAGGCGGGCACGGCGCCCGGGATTTCCTTGCGGGATTTGACCACCTCGTCGACCAGGCCGTAGTCCTTGGCTTCGTTGGCGCTCATGTAGTAGTCACGGTCGGCATCGTTGTGCACCTGCTCGACCGGCTTTCCGGTGTGCTGCGCGATGATCGACTCGAGCCGGCGCTTGAGCTTGAACATGAATTCGACCTGACGCTCGACGTCGCTGGCCTGACCCTGCGCGCCGCCGCTCACCTGGTGGATCATGATGTCCGAGTTGGGCAGCGCGTAACGCTTGCCCTTCGTCCCGGCGCAAAGCAGCACCGCGCCCATGCTCGCGGCCATACCCATGCAGTAGGTGTTCACGTCGCAGGTGACGAACTGCATGGTGTCATAAATGGCCAGACCGGCCGTGACCGAGCCGCCGGGCGAATTGATGTAAATATGCATGTCCTTCTTCGAGTCCTCCATCTGGAGGAAGAGCATCTGGGCGATGACCAGGTTGGCGATGTGGTCGTCGATCGGCGTGCCGATGAAGATGATGCGGTCCTTGAGCAACCGCGAATAGATGTCGTAACTGCGCTCCCCCCGGCCGGTCTGTTCGACGACCATGGGGACGAGGATGGAATTGCGCGGTGTGGAAGCCCCGGAAGTGACAATATGACTCATAAATTAAGAGCCGCGGCGCGTGGCGTCAGGCCTTGGCCTCGGCGGATTTCACCTTAACTTTGGAGGCGAGGAAATCAAGGGCCTTGTCCCTGACCACCTCTCCCTCGACCGAACCGAGAGCCTCGCGTTTGACCAGCTGCTTGACCAATTTGTCCATCGGCATACCGAGCCGCTGGGCCATGCGGGCGATATGCTCGGCCAATTCCTCGCGCGAAGCCTCGATCTTCTGCTCCCGGGCGAGACGCGTGAGGATGAAGTCCGCCTTGACCCGGAATTGCGCGCCCATCTGCGCGTGCTGGAAAATTTCGTCCTTCTTGCTCAACAGGTCCTCGTCACTCAGCCCGCGGCTCTGCTCGGCTTCGACGATTTCCCGAACCACGCGACGGGCCTCGCCCATGACCATCGAGGCGGGGACTTCGAATTCCACGCTTTTGACCAGATGCTCGACCGCGGCCGCCCGCTTCCGGTTCTCGGTCTGTTCGACGGCCGCCGCTTGGAGTCGTTCACGGAAAGTCCGGCGCAATTCCTCGGCCGGACGCCCGGCGATCTTCTGGGCGACTTCGTCGGTCAGCTCGGGAAGATTCTTCGACTTGATCCCTTTGAGCTTCGCTTGGTGTGTGATTTTTTTTCCGCGCAGCGAGGCCACGCCGAAATCCTCCGGCACCGTGACCTCCACCGAGCGCTCCTCGCCTTCCTTCGCGCCGGCCAGCCCCGCGCAGAAACCGGGCCACATGCTCTCTTCCTCCATGATGACCCAAAGGCCCTCGCCGCCTTTCATGGTCGAAGGCGCCTCGGGGCAAACCTCGGCCAACGGACGGCCCTCCACGGTGGCGTCATAATCGAGCACCGCGTAATCGCCCATCTGCAGGGCGCGGTCAGTAATGTCGGTGAATTCCGCCATGCGCTCGAGCAGCATGTTGATGTTGCCGCTGACATGCTCGTCGGTAACGACTTCCTCCAGCACCTCGACGCCGAGCGCCCCGACATCGGGCATGGCGAAATCGGGCTCGAGGGTCAGTTTGACCGACAAATCCAAATCCTGGCCGCCCACCTCGCCGTGCTTGAGATCGAAGGCGTTGAGCACGGTCAGGTTGTTGTCTTTGGCCGCTTGGTTGACCGCTTCGCGCAGCAGATCCTTCACCGCGTCCTCCGCGATCGACTCTTTGTATTTGCGGGCCACCACGGCGACGGGGGCTTTGCCCGGACGGAACCCCGGCAGCTTCGCGGCCCGCTGGTATTCGGCGGCCAGTTTTTCGATTTTCTTCTGCACCGTTCCGGCCGGCACGGTGGCGCGGAGGGTGGCGAGGCAGTTGGGCTGTTTTTCGAGGAAGATTTCCATGATGGGCAAAAAGAACGTTTAATCTAGCCCTCCCCGCGCCCGCGGACAAACAGAATCAGGGCTTCCGGCGGTTCGGATGCCCGAACCAGCTGTTTTCCTCGCGGTCCCCGTATTGCTCGTCGAAGACCTTCACGGCGTCCTCGATCGTGCCCTGGGCGGCGCACCATTTCTGCACATCGGGGAAATCGGTGGCCACGTGGCAGTTTTTGCAGTCCTCGCAAAAGCGGATCGGGCACCAGAACGATTCCACGTTGCGCAGCATCTCGCTCCCGAGCGACCACACGCCGGTCATCCAGTCGCAATACCAGCACCAGACGAGGTCGTGACCGACCAGACCGTCGAACTTGTGGCGCGACAGGTTGATCCACTCGGACGTCTTGTAGCGCGGCATTTTGGCCATCCACGCCATCGGCGGGTAAAAAAGGATCTCCGCCGCCCGCACAAGGAAAAAGACCACGACCGCCGGCACGGTGAGGAGAAGCGCGATTTCGTTGCGCACCCAGCCGAGCTTCCGAGCATGCGCCCCCTCGAGGGTCCGGCCGCCCTTCCCGCGCCAAGCGCGGTCCAGGGCACAGAAAGCATGCAGAAAAGCAAACTGCGCCAGCAAGGCCGCCGCGACGCCCGGCCAAGACCCGAGCCAGTAGCCCGCCACCCAGGGAACCCAGATGAAATAACTCACCACCAAGTCGAGCCAAGGAGCTTGGGTCAGGCGGGGAAAAACCGCATACCACAACCGGAACAAGACCGCCCCGGCGACCAGGCCGGCGAAAATCGCGAGAGACACGGCAAGGAACAACATGATGCCTGTCTCGCACGGGCCGCGAGGCGAGCCAAACTATTTCCGCAGCAACCGCAGGACCTCGTCAAGCACCGCCCCGTGGGCCCGCACCCGCGCGGTGAGGGAAAATTCCGAAGGTGTCTCGAAGGTGAGGCTGCGCTTGGTGTGACCGAACCTTAGACAAAACGCCTCCGGGTGCTCCGGCAAAGTTTCCGGCGTGATCCGCGTGCGGATCAAACCCCGCCGGCACCGCCGCCCCTCGACGCTGGCACGCGGTTCGCTTCGCACATGCCGCGCGGCGGCGGCGAGCAGTCTCTCGCCCCAGAACGGACGCTCCCCCGGGATCTCGTAAAGGTAGGCCCCGTGCGCGTCGTAATCCTCGTGCAGCATGACCGCCGCATCGAAGAACCGTCCGCGCAAAATCCTCTTTTGCGCCTCGATGACCGGAACATCATGCCGGTGGTAACCGCGGTTGAGATCGCGCCCGTGCGCATCGTTGCGGTTGTTGTGCTGCAAACCCCACGGGTTGAGGCAGGGGAAAATCAGCAGCCGGCAACTTTGCAGCGACCGCGCCCGCCGCGTGCACCACGCGATGAGCGCCTCGGTCGAGGCCGGTTCGTCGCCGTGGATGCCCGCGGACAAATACAACCGCGGTCCCGCCTGCCGCGCCGACCCGACCGCGTAGACCGGGAATCCGTCCGCTGCGGCGAACTCGCCCATCTGCCAGCCCATGCGCCGCGCCAGCGCCCGCCAGCGTTTGACCAGCCACGCGTAATCGTGCGCCCGCAGGTGCGCGGCGCTTTCGGATTGCCTTGCCACGAAATGTGGATAACGAAATTACGGTCATGAACAAAAGAACCATCCTCTCCGCCGCTTTCGCCCTCGCCATCGCCGCGCTCCCCGCGCAAAGTGAAGAATCCATGAAAGACATCCGCATCATCGTCAAAACCGACAAGGGCGACATCGAAGGCGTCCTCTATCCCGGCAAAGCCCCCGTCACCGTGGCCAATTTCCTCAACCTGGCCAAGCGCGGCTACTACAACGGTCTCACCTTCCACCGGGTCATCCCCGATTTCATGATCCAAGGCGGCGACCCGACCGGAACCGGCAGCGGCGGCCCCGGCTACCGCTTTGAAGACGAATGCACGCCCGAGTTGAAGCACGACAAGCCGGGGATTTTTTCCATGGCCAACGCGGGCCCCGGCACCAACGGCAGCCAGTTCTTCGTCACTCACGTCCCCACCCCGTGGCTCGACGGCAAGCACACCGTCTTCGGTTCGGTGACCAAGGGGCAGGACATCGTCAACGCCGTCGCGGCGGGCGACAAAATCAAGTCGATCGAAATCCTCGACCCGACCGACGACCTCTTCGCCGCGCAGTCCAAGCACCTCGAAGAGTGGAACGCCGTCCTCGACAAGCGCTGAGGTTTTATCTTCCGCGGCTCAAAGGGCGTGCTGCTGAAGCGCCTCGAGCGGGATGATGGTCAGGGCGGCTTCATTCGTCGCCTCGAGGTCGACCCGCGGGGCGTGACCGGCGGCGTGGGCCTCGAGCCAGCGGCCGGCGCAGAGGCACCAATGGTCGCCGGGTTTGAGTCCGGGAAATTCATACTGCGGCATCGGGGTGGCCAGGTCGTTGCCCCGGGATTTGGAGAAGGCGAGGAACTCGGCGGTCATCACCGCGCAGACCGTGTGCGAGCCGTGATCCTGCGCGCAGGTGTGGCAGTGACCGTCCCGGAAAAAGCCGGTGGTCGGATCGAAGCTGCAGGGCTGGAGCGGTCCGCCCAGCACATTGCGCGCCTTCTTGCCCCCCTCACCCTGCTCGAGGTCGCTGATCATGTTACCACCCCAGAATCAGCGCGAAGACCAGCGGCGCGACGATGGTGGCGTCGGACTCGATGATGTATTTCGGCGTGTGCGCCTCGAGTTTGCCCCAGGTGATCTTTTCGTTGGGCACGGCGCCGGAGTAGGAGCCGTAGCTCGTGGTCGAATCGCTGATCTGGCAGAAGTAGGCCCACACAGGGATGTCCTCCAGTTGCAGGTCCTGGTGGAGCATCGGCACGACGCAGATGGGGAAATCGCCGGCGATGCCGCCGCCGATCTGGAAGAAGCCGACCGGTGTGGGCGACGTCTTTTGGTACCAATCGGCGAGGAAGGTCATGTATTCGATGCCGGTGCGGACGGTGTGGACGTTTTTGATTTCGCCGGTGATGACGTGCGAGGCATACATGTTGCCCATGGTGGAGTCCTCCCAGCCGGGCACGATGATCGGGATGTTTTTTTCCATCGCCGCGATGACCCACGAATCCTTCGGGTCGATCTGGTAGTGTTGCTTCAGCTTGCCGGACTTGACCGTGCGCCACATGAACTCGTGCGGGAAATAGCGTTCGCCCGCGGCGTCGGCCGCCATCCATTCCTCGAGCACGGCTTTTTCGAGGCGCCGCATCGCTTCCATCTCGGGGATGCAGGTGTCGGTCACGCGGTTCATGTGCCGGTCGAGCAGGGCCTGCTCGTCGGCCGGGGTCAGGTCGCGGTAATGCGGAACGCGCTCGTAGTAGTCGTGCGCCACGAGATTGAAGATGTCCTCTTCGAGATTCGCCCCGGTGCAGGAAATGATGCCGACTTTGTCGCGGCGGATCATTTCGGCCAGGGAGAGACCGAGCTCGCCGGTGCTCATGGCCCCGGCCAGCGAGACGAGCATTTTGCCGCCGCTGTCGACGAGTTTGCTGTAGCCGTCGGCCGCATCGACCAGCGCGGCGGCATTGAAGTGGCGGTAATGGTGACGGATGAAGTCGGAGACGGGTTGGCTCATAGGTTCAGAGTTTCACGTGGAAGGATTCGCCCGGTTTGACCGAGCGGCAGAAGGCGGCGAGCAACCGGGCCATGGCGTCGAGGTCGTCGAGATCGATCACTTCGACCGGCGAATGCATGTAGCGGTTGGGCAAGCCGAGCGAAGCGGTGGGGATGCCGCCGCGCTGGAGGAAAAAGGCGTCCGCATCGGTGCCGGTGCGCCGCGGGTTGGCCTCGCGCTGGACGGGAATTTTCTCCTTCGCGGCCACGTCGAGCAGGCGCTGCACGACCACGGGATGGTTCGAGCTGCCGAAAGAAATGACCGGACCTTGCCCCAAGCGCACATCGCCGTGCTTCGGTTTGGAACAGTTCGGGATATCCGTGCCGTGGGTCACATCGACCACCAAGGCGACGTCCGGTTGCAGCGAATACGCGGCCATGGTCGCGCCGTAGAGGCCGTTCTCTTCCTGCACGGTGGAAACAGCGGTCACGCAGACCTTCGGCGGCTTGGCCGAGAGCTGCCGGAGGGCTTCGCCGGCGGACCAGACGCCGATGCGGTTGTCGCATCCGCGGGCGGCCACGCGGTTGTTTTGCAGACGTTCGAAGCCGTCCGCGTAGGTGATCGAGTCCCCCACCCGCACGAGTTTTCCGGCCTCGGCCTTCGAGCCCGCGCCGATGTCGATATACATTTCGTGGAGTTCGGGAACTTTTTTGCGGTCGTCGGGCTCCTGCAGATGGATAGCCAGGGATCCGGTCACGCCTGCGATGGTTCCTTCGGGTCCGTGGACATGGACGCGCTGTCCGCGGAACAGCGCGCGGTCGATGCCGCCGATGCCTTGGACGAAAAGAAATCCATCATCATTGATGTGCGACACCATGAACCCGAGTTCGTCGATGTGTCCGGCAAGAACGATGTGCGGTTTTTTGTCCGCGTCGCCCAGACGCGCGAAAGCGTTGCCGTAAGCGTCGGTGGTGAACCGGTCGCAATGCGGTTTGACGTAGTCCGCGAAGACGCGCTGCGCGCCGGTCTCGAACCCGGACGGCGAGGGCGTGGCGATGAGGTTCTCGAGAAATTTGAGCGGGGCCTTTTCCACGGGGGCACTATGCGGATGGCGGACGGCGGGGGCAAGACCTCGACGGGGCAAAAACGATCGGTCACGATAGATTGCCCCGATGAGTTTTTCCCGCACCACGCTTCGTGAATTGCGTCCGACGCTGCGTCTGGCCGCGCCGATCACGGCGGGGCAGGTCGGGCAGATGCTCATGGGCGTGGCCGACACGGTGATGGTCGGACACGTCGGCACCCTCGCTCTTGCCGCCTGCGCGTTCGGCAACAATGTGCTCATGGTGGTGGCCATTGCCGGCTTCGGCGTGCTCACTGCGGTCTCGGTCCGCGTCTCGCACGCGCACGGCGCGGGAATGGTCCATACCATGGCGCGGGCTTACTACGGCGGGGTCGGACTCTCGGTGATCGGCGGCGTGCTCTGCGCCGTGGGGCTGCATCTGGTCTATCCGCTTTTCCACCATCTCGGACAGGCACCCGGCGTGGTCGAGGAGGCCTCGGCCTACACGCTCATTGTCGCGTGGTCGCTCATTCCGGCCTGGTTGACCGCCACCGCGCGCAGTTACCTCGAGAGCCAGAACCGGCCGTGGCCGGCCTTTTGGGTCATGTTCGGCGGCGTGCTGCTCAATGTCGGACTCAACTGGATCCTGATCTTCGGCAACCTCGGTGCCCCGGCCCTGGGTTTGGCCGGGGCGGGTTGGGCCACGCTGATCAGCCGCGTGGTGACCTTCGCGGCGCTGACCTGGTTCGTCCTGGCCGGAAGCAGCGCGCCCGTGGAGCGCTGGAAACCCGATCTTGCCTGGTGGCGCGAGCAGGCGGCCCTCCTGCGGCTCGGGGTCCCCACCGGGTTGCAATTGCTCGGCGAGGTCGGGGCCTTTTCCGCGGCGGCCTTGCTCATCGGACACCTCGGGGCGGTGCCGCTGGCCGCGCATCAAATCGCCCTCACCTGCGCCTCGACCACGTTCATGTTCCCGTTGGGCGTGGCCATGGCGTCGACGGTGCGCATCGCGCAGGCCCTGGGGGCCGGACGCGAGGACTTGCTCCGTCCGATCGGCGCCGGGGCGTGGTTCGTCGGACTGGTCGTGATGAGCGTTTTCACCGTCATTCTGGTGGTCGCAGGCCCTCTCATCGCACGGGGCTTTGTCAGCGACCCCGCGGTCATTGTCATTGCCGCCCAGTTGCTGGTCATTGCCGGGATCTTCCAGCTGGTCGACGGCGTGCAGGTCGTGGGGTCGGGCTTGCTCCGCGGCTTGCGCGACACGAAGGCGCCGATGTGGATCACGATCGCGGCCTACTGGTTCATCGCATTGCCGCTGGGGAGCTGGCTGGCTTTCGGACGCGGCCAAGGTGCGGCGGGCATGTGGGTCGGGCTGGCCTGGGGACTGGTTTTTGCGGCGGTCCTGCTCGTCGTGCGGTTTTTGCGCAAGACACGGGTGGAGCAGACAATCTAGCGGCGGCGTCCTCGCCGCCGGTGATTGTCGGAAAAGGCCGTCGCCGGGGACGGCGACGCTACAGGAGCAATCAGTGACTCAGCGCGTAGGCCAGATGCGGGGTGTAGAGCTTGGGCTCGAGGAGGAAGCTGTCGTGGCCCTTCTCCGAATGCACGGTGAGGCGGAGGTGCGGCACGCCCGCTTTTTTCAACTCCCCGCAAATCTCCGTCTGGTAATCGGGATAGAAGCAGCAATCGCTGTCGATGGTGAAGACGAGATAATGCTGGTCCTGACAGCGCCCGAAAAGCGGCTGCCATCCGGCCTTTTTCGCATCGCCGTAAAGGTCGAACTGCTGCCAGGCGTCGATGATGCGGAGGTAGGAATTCGCGTCGAAGCGTTTCACGAACTTCTGGCCCTGGTAGAGCATGTAGCTCTCGAGGACGCTGGAGATTTCATACCACGGCAGATCCGTCTCTGGTTTGACAATGTCCACACGGGCCCGCTCCTCGATGACGTCGGCATAGAGGAACGTTTTGTGGCTGATCATGCGGGCCAGGGCGAGGCCGTGGACGGGACCCGGTGTGCCGTGATAGTCCCCGCCGCGGAATTCCGGATCCCGGGTGATGGCGATGATTTGCTCGAGGTTGTGCATTTGCTGCAGGCCGTGCGAGCGCAGCCCCGTGCCGATGGTGACGACATTGGTCACGCGGTCGGGCCAATGGACGGCGAAGTCCAGGGCCATCATGCCGCCAAGCGAGGTGCCGACCACGGCTTGCAGCTTCCCGACGCCCAGATGGTCGAGCAGCGGGAGTTGCGCGCGGACGATGTCATGGACCGTCACGCGCGGGAAGCTGCCCCCGTAGACCTGGCCGGTGGACGGATTGACCGAACACGGGCCGGTCGAGCCGTAGCAACCGCCGAGGTAATTGGCGCAGATGACGAAATACTTTTCCGTGTCGAGGGCGCGTCCGGCCCCGATGAAGCCGTCCCACCACCCGGTGTGCATTTCCTCGGTCCAGCGGTGGTCGGTGCCGGGCACCGCTTTGTTCGTTCCCGCGGCATGCTGGCTGCCGCTGAGCGCGTGGAAGAGCAGGATGGCGTTGCTGCGGTCGGCGTTGAGTTCGCCGTAGGTCTCGTAGGCGATGGTCACCCCGGGCAAAGCGTCACCGCCCGCGGTGACGAACGGATCGTCCGCGCTGCCGAAGGCCAGAAACTGAGTTTCGACCTCGCCGACGCCTTTGCTCATGAAGTTCGGGTCTATTTCGCCGCGGCCAAGGCCTGGTCGATGATCGAGTAGAAAACGCCCGCGGTGCCGGAGGCGACGCCGAGTCCGCCCATTTCCGGAGCGCCTTCGAGCAGGGCCACCCGCTTTTCCAGGACATCGGTCGTGGGGTTCATCAGCCGCGTGTAAATATTGCCCAACTCCTTGAGTGCAAAAAGGTTCGCGGCGTGCTCGGTGCTCTTGAAGACAAAGGAACTGGTGCGGTAAACGGGCACCGCGCGTGAAAGGGTGGTCGGATCGGGTTGCTGTCCGCCGTGGAGGCAAAGGGTGTCGAATCTCATGGCTGGTCGGATGGTGGCAGTGGAAGGGAGATAGTTTCGCCTCCGCCGGTCAAGTCAACCGCAAAGGCGGGTATGACGCGCGGTCAGCGCAGTGCCTCCGGGGCAAGCCGGCCGACATTGGCTTCGGGAGCACGGCGGTCCTTGCCGGATTCGTCCATCGGCACCAGCCCGGCCGCCCCCGTGGCATAGGCCACCATGGCGCGTCCGTTGTGGCGGAAATGGACGGACGGAATTTTGCCGCGGTCGTCGTCGAAGCCGTAAAATTCCTCGATCATCGGCTTGCGCGGGCTGGCCGGCTTTTGGAAGGTGTTGACTTGCGCGGCGGTGGCGAAGACGACGGTCCGGCCGGGATTCGGCAGGTCCCAATAGCGCAGCGGCGGGCCGCCCGCGGTCGTCCAGCCGTTCCGGCCGGCGAGCAAGACGTTGTAGCCGATGCCGATGTAGCCGTGTTTGTATTTCGGTTTGAAGGGCGTGCCGGCGAAGCCGAAGCTCGGATCGGGCGCGATGTTGCGCGGCACGTAGGGCCCGAGGGGTCCGTTGTCCATGTCGATGGTCCGCTGCCCCTCGGGTTTGCCCAAACTTTTGCCGGGCTCGAAGCCGAACCACCAGATGGCGCCTTTCACGCCCTCGATCTCGCCATCGCGGCGGTAGGGCCAGAAGCGATAGTTGTTGTCTCCGAGGTAAGCGGCGCCGCCCGCGGCGAGCTGACGGATGTTGTTGGCCGAGACGGCGAGCGAGGAAGTCTTGTAGGCGCCCCAGACCGCGGGAGCGGCCACGGCACAGAGGACAATGATTGTCGCCGTGACCACGAGCAATTCGACGAGGGTGAAAGCGTGATTTTTCCTCATGGGGCTTGGCTCACCGCGATGCGGTAGAATCGCTGCGGCGGGAGTTCCGCGGTCTCGTCGGCAAAGATCATTTCCCCGCCCGTGCCGGGCTCGCTGTCTCCCATGGGGGTCCACGGGCCTCCCGGACCGTCACTGTATTCCAGGCGGTAGAGGAGGTTGGTCTCGGTGAGGACCGAAACCGCGGGCTTGTCCCCGTCCATGAGGCAAGATGTGGCGGGCAAGGGCAGCCCGGCGGCGACGGGTTGCCCGACGGGCCGGGCACCGAAATCGGCGGCGAAACTGTAGGCATCCCATGCGCCGTCGATCAACGGCCGATCGCCCGCGCCGATCGGGGCCGAGGTCCAGGCGTCCGGAGAATAGTTGCTCGAACCGGCAACGTCATAGAGAGCCATGTTGTCCGTCGCCCAATCGTAATACTCGAAGTTGCCTCCGCTGAGGAGATACTCCCAGTAACCGCTGAACCAATCGCTTTGGGTCCGCACGGTGCCGTCGCCCGGGGAATATTCGAGGGACAAAACGGAGAGTCCGAAGCTGTATTGCACCAAGCCGAGTCTCAAGCGGCTGTCGGCTCCGGTCGCGGAATCCACCGGGTCTCCCGCCGGATCATCGATTTGCGTGGCTCCAGCCACGGCGCGAAGCATGTCGAGCCCGGTGGCGGCACCATCCCAGCGGTAACCCCAGGCGAGCGAAACGGGGTTCCGTCCGTCATTCCATTGCAGGACCAGCGCGGCGCGGTTTTGTCCCGACCCGACCCAGTATTGGATCTGGTCGAAGTTGTCGACCCGGGTCTGCGCCTGCAGACCCGACATTGGCAGCGCGAGCAGCGCCACGAACCATTTTTTCATCAGTTGTCTTTCTTGTTTGTAGTGGCAAGAGAGACCTTGATGAGGCGTTCCGCGTGGAAAACGATCAGCAAAGACCACTCCCGCACGCTTCATTTCTTGCGATGAAGTTTTTTCGCCCGCGACCACCCGGCCGCGTGCGCGTCGAGGATGGGCAGGAAGATATTCGGACTCCCGGTTTGTGAATGCCGAAGCACTCGCCTCTCCCCTCGCCTTCGCCCGACATGGGTCGGACTGGCTTTGCTCCCGCTGACGCGGGATGAAGGATTGTTACCGGATACCGCAGCGCAACTGTGGCCGGTTCTCACGGCCTTCCCTTGGTCTGCCTATCGGTCTCATCCGGACGGATCCGGATGCTTGTCATGCAAAAGAACGCGAGCCCGTAATATGGGTCCTACAGGATGACGTCAATCCTCCTTGCCAAAAATCACCGCCGTCTCCTCAATCGGGGTCATGCGCAACCTGCACGCCTGGACCCACCGCACGGAGGATGGCGAGAAGCGCGAGGTGCGTGCGGTCAAGAATCAGGGCCGCTGGAAGTTGCAATCGAAGCTGAAGCACGAAGCGGAGTGGACCTATCACGAGAGCCCGGAGCGTCCGGATCTCGAGGAATTGAGGGAGATTCTCTGGCGCAAATACCAGCGCCGGCGCGCTTCGCACGAGGACGTCCTGCTGGCCGACCGGATGCTGGCCGAGTCCGCCGCGGATTAGCGTTGGGCCGCGGCGTCGCGGTATTGGATGTAGCCGGTGCGCGCCGAAACGTAGGGATCAACAGCGTCCTTGGTCGCCAGATCGTAGGCATCCATCCGGTCCGGCAAACTGTGCGTCCCGGAAGGCGCCGAGACTCCCGTGGTCCAGGCCGCCCCGCCGAACACGAAGGTGAGCCAGGAAATGGGATTGAGCGCGGTGTCCCCCGCGGTGCCGACCACATCGCGGCTGCTGCTCGGACCGAGGACCGGCAACACGACGTAGGGTCCGTGCGGCACGCCCCATTTGGCGAAGGTCTGGCCCGTGTCGGCCGGGGGCAGGTCGGCCAGTGCGGGGATTTTTTCCGAGGGCTTCATGATTCCGCCCACGCCCGCGGTGCTGTTGACGAGGAACTTGCCGGTTTCCTTGGCACTGCGGTCGAGGCGTCCCTGCAGCGTGTGATTGACGAAGCGCACCGGGAAACGGATGTTGTCGTAGGCATTGCGGATGCCATGGCGCACCGGCTGCGGGAAAACAAACTTATAGGCCGTCGAGAAAGGTTTGGCCACGTAGGTGTAGAGTTGGTGGTTGAACCAGAATATGCCGCGGTTCACCGGTTCGATGGGGTCATGGACTTTGACCTCGGCCACCTCGTCCCAATCGTCCTCGGCCCCGCCGGATGCGACTGCTTTGCCCGTGGGCGAAGCGGCGCCGGGCGCGTCTTTTCCGGCTTGGCCGGCGCAACCGGCGGAGAAAACCAGCGCGGCGCAAGCCAGGGTGGGGAGAAAATGTTTCATCAAGTCCGGGCCGCGGACTGCCGGAGCGAGTCGAGTACGGCCGTGGCGCCGCCTTTTTTGTAGAGCCCGTCGAATTGGGCGCGGTAGTTGGCCACGAGACTGACGCCTTCGGCCAGGATGTCGGTGACCAGCCAGCGTCCCCGGTTTTCCATGCGGTAGACGATACTGTAGCGGCTGCCCTTGTAGAGCATCGTGGTGGGGATCTCGATCTTGCCCGGCGCCGGCGACGTGCCCTTTAAATAATTCACCTCGGGCCGCTGGCCGGGAGTGAACTTGCTGCTGTAACTGCGGATGATCAGCTTGGTGAACAGCTTGGTGGCTTCGGCTTGCTGCGCGGGGGTGAATTGACGCCAACCGGGGCCGATGGCGCGCCGGGTCATCGATTCGAAACAGATGCGCTTTTCGAGGATCGGCTGGAGCCGGTCGGCCATCGGTCGTCCGCCCTTCGCGCCTTCGGTCACCGCGAGGACCTCGCTCATTCCCTCGCGCAGGCTGGCCTCGGCATCGCCCGCGGCCCGCACCGGCGAGCCCAGCACCATGGCGGCACCGAGGAGCAAGGGCAGGAGTTTCATGGTGCGGGGTCGGGAGTTGCCGCCGATTCGGCCGGGGAACCGGCTTCGGCTTCGTTCACGCTGCCGAACGCCATTTTGCTGATGAGGGACTCAAGTTCGACGGCAGACTCGGTCATGATGATGCGGTCGGAGGGTTCAAGAAACTCCTCATCCGCCCCCGGCGCAAGCGCAATGTATTTGTCGCCGATGAGACCCGACGTCTTGATCGAAGCCATGGTGTCCGAGGGAAGCTGCACTTCCGAACGGATGCGCAGGCCGACGATCGCGCTGTAGTCGGTCTCGTCGAGCCGGATGCCCTCCACGCGGCCGACATTGACCCCGGCCAGCATGACGAGAGCCCCCTGGCTGAGCCCGCCGGTGTTGGCAAAGCGCGCTTCGACCGGGTAGGTATCGCCGCCGACGAATTCTCCCGCCCCGAGTTTCAGCGTGAGGTAAACGAGCGCGGCCAAACCGAGGAGCATGAAGGCCCCCACACCGAGTTCGAGTTTCTTGTCTCTCATTCTTTTTCCTCCGTCAAAGCACCGCCCCTGCGCATGGCATCCAAGGTCGAACGCAAGGCCGCGGGGCTGTCGCGGAAAGATTGAACCACCGGATGGCCGGAGGCGGCAAACTCTTCCGGCCGGCCGGCAAAGCAGATTTCCCCCTCGTGGAGCAAGGCGACGACGGAGCTGGCGGCCAACGCTTCGATCACATCGTGGGTGACAATGAGGGCGGTGAACCCGAACACCGCCTGGTATTTGGCTATCATGGCGAAGACCGCATTGCGGCGCAGCGGGTCGAGCCCGGCGGTGGGTTCATCGAAGAACACCATTTCCGGATGGGTGACAATAGCCCGTGCCAGGGCGAGCCGCTTTTGCATGCCGCCGGAAAGCGTCCCGGGAAAGCGGTCCGCGTGATCGTCCAGCTCCAACTGCCGCAACGCTTCCATGGCGCGCCGCTTGATTTCGCCGCGCGAAAGCGGCGTGGTCTGCTCGAGGGGCAAGGTCACATTCTGCAGCGCGGTCAGGGAGTCGAAAAGAGCATTGCCCTGGAAAAGAAAGCTGCACCGGCGGCGGAAAGATTCGCGCATGGCGCGTTCGCCGAAATCGAGCGGCTGCCCTTCGAACAAGACGGTGCCGCCGTCCGGTTGCTCGACCCCGGCGAGACACTTGAGCAGAACCGATTTTCCCCCGCCGCTCGGACCGAGCACGGTGAAAATGCTCCCGCGCTCCACGGTGAAACCCACGTCGCGGAGGACCACCCGTCCGTCGAACGCCTTGCGCAATCCTTCGACCCGCAAAAGCGGTTCTGTTTTCATGCTCGCCATCGCGTCAGATCAGGAACGAAGTGATGACATAATCCGCGGCGAGGACCGCGATGCTGGAGATGACCACCGCCTTGGTTGTGGCCGCGCTGACCGCGCGCGCCCCGGTGGCCCTACGGATGCGGTGGGCATGGAATCCTTGATACGCGCAGATGGCGATGGTCAGGGCGCCGAAGGTCAGCGCTTTGACCAGGCACTCGCGCACGTCCTCGGCCTCCACGGCGCGGTGGACCGATGACCAGTAAATACCCGGGTCGACACCGAGAAGCAGCGAGCCGGAAAGGCTGCCGCCCCACAGGCCGACGGCGACGAACAGCGCGGTCTGCGCCGGAAAGACAAAGAGGGCGGCGAGCAAGCGCGGGGTGACAAGATAGCCGTGGCTGTCGATGCCCATCGTATCGAGGGCGACGATCTGCTCCGAGTTGCGCTGGATTCCCAACTCCGCGGCGAGAGCGGAACCGGCCTGCCCGACGAGCATCAGCGCGGCGAGGACGGGGGCCATTTCCCGGACCAGACTCAAAGAAACCAAGGCACCGAGCAGGCCCTCCGACCCGAAGCGGTTGAGCACGTAGTAGCCCTGCAGGCCGAGAACGAGGCCGGTGAACACGCCGACGATGAGAATGACCGGCAGGCAACGGAAACCCTGCTCATAGACGGCGCGGCCGATGCGGGAGGGAAGCCGCCGCGTGGAAAAAACGGCGCCGAGTGAACGGGCGATGAAGAGAGCGAAGTCGCCCAATCCCCTCACCCGCTCGATCGTGTAACTGCCAAGACTCGCGACCACGTCCCATGGCTATGGCACAAGCAGGCCGGTCATGGAAAGACCGTTCCGTGCGACGGTCCACAGTCGCTTGCCGCCAAAACGCCCCTCGCATCCGGTCTTGCCGCGGAAGCGCTTTCCACCGCCTTGTCCCGCATTATGCTGACGCGACATGCGCACGACCGAATTGCAGGCCGCCGACAAGCAGCACCTCTGGCACCCGTTCACCCAGATGCGCGACTGGTGTGCGCCCGGATCCGATCCGCTCGTCCTTTCCGGCGGGTGCGGAAGCGTGCTGATCGACAGCGAGGGGCGCGAATACTTGGATGGCAACAGTTCCATCTGGACGAATATCCACGGGCACTCGCATCCGAAAATCATCGCGGCCCTCCGCACGCAGGCTGGAAAACTGGCGCACAGTTCTTTCCTCGGCACGACCAACGAGCCGGCCATCCGGCTGGCGGAGAAGTTGGTCGCCCTCTTTCCCCCGGAAACGCTGACCCGCGTGTTTTATTCCGATGACGGCTCCACGGCCATCGAAGTGGCGCTGAAGATGGCGGTGCAATTTTATCAGCTCACCGGTCATCCGGAGCGTTGCCGCTTCGCGGCCTTCGATCATGCCTACCACGGGGACACAGCCGGAGCGGCGAGCCTTGGCGGGATCGCGGCCTTCCAAGATCGTTTCGCTCCGCTCAGTTTTCCCGTCACCCATGTGGCCGACATGGCCGCGTTGCACGCGCTCGACGCAGTGACCAAGGCCTCCTTGGCCGGGATCGTCATCGAACCCATGATCCAGGGTGCGGGCGGCATGCGCACTTGGCCGCCGGGGTTGTTGCGCGATCTGCGGGCCTGGTGCGATCGCGAAGGGGTTTTTCTCCTCCTCGACGAAGTCATGACCGGATTCGGCCGCACCGGAAAGATGTTCGCCTGCGAGCATGAAGGTATTGTGCCCGACTTCATCGCTCTGGCCAAAGGTCTGAGCGGCGGCACTATGCCGTTGGCTGCCACGCTGACCACGGAAAAAGTTTTCCAGGCTTTCCTCGGCGATTACGCGGAAATGAAG
>CAZEYV010000042.1:0-15186 GCA_964516705.1 uncultured Chthoniobacter sp. | reverse complement strand
GGCGCGTGGCGCGGAAGACTCGGGAGAGATCAAGGGGATGCTCGGTCTCGACGGCAGTGCCGTGCTCCGCGGGTTGACCGTGACGCCCCGCCTGGTTGCCGCAGCCGCGCCGCCGGAGCCGCCGGCCCGGGCGAAGTCCGCGGGATCCCTCGCGGCCTGGAATCTGGATCTTAAGGTCTCCTCCTCCGCCGCCCTCCCCGTGGGCGCGCCGGCCGAGGACGGATCGCTCGTGCCGGACCTTTATCTCCGAGGCACGGTGGGCCGGCCTTTGTTGCTCGGCACGATCCGTGCGGACAAGTTGCCGTTGCGCTGGCCTTCCGGCGCGGCGCTGGTCGCCTCCGGCCGCGCGCACTTCACGCGCGAAAAACCGTGGAGTCCTTGGCTCGACCTCGCGGGCACGGGTCTTGCCGGTGCCTATGACATCCGTGCCGGCGTTTCCGGGTTTCCCGACCAGGGACAGCTCATTCTTTCGTCCGCCCCCGCGCTGACCACGGAGCAGATCGTGCTCTTGCTGACCACCGGGGTTTCCCCGGTGCCCGGGGAACAGGCTGCGCCCGCGACGCCCGAGGACAAGTTGACCGCGGAGCCGTCGTGGCTCGAGTTGGGCAGCATCCGGGGGTTGTTCGGTTGGAACACGGGCGAGGCGGCGGGCGGTGGGGAGGGCGAGGGGGCCTTTTCGGACAGGGGAACGGTCGGATACGAATGGAGTTGGCCTTGAGCCGACGCCGGATCGACGGGGTTAAATCTTGACCGCGGTGCGCGCTCTTCTACGTTCACTCTTCCTTTTTCATGAGCGAGCGCACCCTCAGAATCGGCCTGCCGTCCGGCAGCCTGATGGAGCAAACTTTGGCCCTCTTCGGCAAGGCTGGCTTCTCCGTCTCCGGGGCCACGCGCTCCTACCGCCCGTCGGTCGATGATCCCGAGTTGGTCATCCGCCTGCTCCGTGCGCAGGAGATCAGCCGCTATGTCGAACAGGGTTTTCTCGACTGCGGCATCACTGGCCGCGACTGGGTGGCGGAAAATGCGTCCGATGTCGCTTCGTTGTGCGACCTGCCCTACAGCAAAGCCACGGCCGCGCCGACCCGCTGGGTCGTTGTTGTGCCGGATGATTCGCCGGTGCGCACGGTCGAGGACCTGGCCGGCAAACGCGTGGCCACCGAGGCGGTCGGCCTGACCAAAGAATTTTTCCGCCGCCGCGGGGTGGACGCGGAAGTCGAGTTCAGTTGGGGCGCCACCGAGGTCAAAGTGCCCGATCTCGTCGATGCCATCGTGGACATCACCGAGACCGGTTCCTCGTTGCGCGCCAACAAACTCCGCATCGTCGAGACCATCATGGAGTCCTACCCGGTCTTCATCGCCAACCGTGCGGCCTACTCGGACGAATGGAAGCGCGGCAAGATGGACCGGGTTGTCCTCCTGCTTCAAGGTGCCCTGGCCGCCCGCGACAAGGTCGGACTCAAAATGAACCTCCCGCAGGCCAGTCTGGAGAATTTGCTTGAGGACCTGCCCGCACTCCGGAATCCTACCGTTTCGCCTCTGGCGCATGATGGCTGGGTCGCCGTCGAGACAGTCATCGATGAGAAGGTTGTCCGCGAGATCATCCCGCAACTCAAAGCGCTCGGGGCCGAGGGGATCATAGAATATCCCCTCAACAAGTTGGTTTACTGAAGCACTACATGGGATCCATCAAAAAGAGGCGGAAGGCGAAAATCGCCAAGCACAAGCGCCGCAAGCGCATGAAGCTTAACCGCCACAAGAAGCGTTTGCGCTACAAGAGCTAAAGGCTATCTTCGGCCCCATGTTCGCGCGTTCCCGGTTGCGCTTCGCCGCCACCCGTGCGTTGCTTTGCGCCCTGGCCCTGGCCGGAGCGCGGGATGCCCGGGGTCTCACCGCCGATGCCGGATGGGGTGGAGACACCGCCGGAGCATATCCCGCCGCTTTGGCCTCCGCCGCCGACCGCCGCGCCGAGGCCATGGCCCGGGTGGCCGCGGGGATGCTGGCTGCAGACCCCGACCCGGACGCCGCTTTCCGGCACTACCGGCGCGCCCTCGACCTCGATCCCGGCAACGCCGCCTTGGCCGAGGAAATCGCCCGCATCCATTTGCAGCGGGACGAGGTGCCCGAAGCCCTCGCCGTGCTCAAGGACACGCTCAAGCACAACCCGGATTCCGCCCCGCTGGCCCTCCGTGTGGCCGGCATTTATGTCATAAACCTGCGCAAGTTCGAGCTGGCCGAACGCTACACCCGCCGGGCACTGCGCACCGCACCCGATCTCATCGAGCCCTACCAGATGCTCTACAGCATCTGCCGCGCCGACGGGCGTCCGGCCGACGCGGAGCGGGTCCTCGCGCAGGCCGCACGCCGCGACAATCGCGACCCGGGGTTCTGGGCCGGGCTGGCCGATCTCAATGTCCGCCAGCTGCTCATGGAGGGTCAACTACGCGACGAGTCTGCGTCCGGCCCGGCCGTCGCCCACTACCGCCGCGCGGTGCAAAACGGGCAGCACGATCCCGCCGTTCTGCTCCGCGCCCTCAATTTCTTCTTCGCCGCCGGGCACCTCGAGGACGCGGTCTCCGCCGGCCGCCGGCTGCTTGTGCTCCAGCCCTCGGACACGCTTTCGCGCGAGAAGGTCGCCCTCGCCCTTTCCTCGCTGGGGCGCGACGAGGAAGCGCTGGCCGAACTCGACACGGTGGTGGCGGACAACCCTGCCAGCCTGCTGGCCTACCGCGCCCACGGCGAGATCCTGCTGCGGCGGGACGATCAGGCCGGTGCCCTCGACAAGTTCGAGAAAGCGCTCCTGCTCCACGACGAAGATCCCCGGCTTTACCTCGAGATCGCCGATCTCTGCCTGAAGACGGAGAACACCGAGCGCGCCGCTTGGTGGCTGGCCCGTGCGCGGGAAAAATTTCCCAATTTGCCCGAGCTGCCTTTCTACGAAGGACAACTCCTCGCGCACCTGAAACGGTGGCGCGAGGCCCTCAACGCCATGGATGTTTCCGCCGGCCTCGCCGCGCGCTACCAACCCTCCTTCCTCACCCCCGAGTTTTATTTCCAGCACGGCGTGGTGGCCGAGCGCTGCGGCGACCACGACGCCGCCGCACGCCATTTCCTCGCGTGCCTCGATCTGGACGCCGGGCACGCCCAGGCCCTCAATTACCTCGGCTACATGTGGGCCGAACGCGGGGTGAATCTGGCCGAGGCGGAGGAATTCATCCGCCGCGCCGTCGAGCAGGAACCCGACAACGCGGCCTACCTCGACAGCCTCGGCTGGGCGCTCTACCAGCAGGGGCGCTACCACGAGGCGCTGGCCCCGCTGGAACGCGCCTCGCAGTTGGTCTCCGCCCAACCCGACGCCGTCATCGAGGAGCACCTCGGCGATGTCCTGGAAAAACTCGGCCGCCGCAACGAAGCGGTCAAAGCGTGGGAACGCGCCGCCGCCCTCGAAGGCGCCTCGGAGCGGCTCGCCGGAAAACTGCAGGCCGCCCGCGCCGTCAAGGCCGCACCATCCGCGGAAGCAAACGCCGCCAAACCCTGAGGCTGCTCTTCGGGGAAATTCCTTGAGTCTTCAGGTCATCCCTGCGACGTTCGCGGCTCAGTTCCGAGACTGCGCAACGGGCTCTTAGCTCAGCTGGTTAGAGCATGCGACTCTTAATCGCCAGGTCCTGGGTTCGAATCCCAGAGGGCCCACTTCCCGGGTAAAATGACTTTTTGCGGAATGTTTTTCCCGAGGCACCCGGGCGTTTCGGAAATTCACTTCGGGGTGGCAACAGCGTAGAAGTAGATGCAACGCCGACCATGACCAACATCCATCCCGAGACGCGCCGCTTCCTCGACCGGGCGGCGAAGGAAGAACTGCTGCGGCAGAAAGGCGTCGTGCTGTGGCTCTACGGATTGTCCGGCTCGGGCAAATCGACCGTGGCCAACGAGGTCGAGCGCGTGCTCCACGGCGAAGGTCGCATGACAGTGATTCTGGACGGAGACAATCTGCGCACCGGGCTGAACGGCAACCTCGGATTTTCCGATGAAGACCGCACCGAAAATGTCCGCCGGGTGGCCGAAACGGCCAAGCTTCTCGCGGGGCAGGGGATCATCGTGCTTGTCTCGGTGATCACGCCCCTGCGCCGCCACCGGGGGGCGGCGAAGGAAATCATCGGTCCGGATTTCCACGAGATCTACGTGAAGGCCGATTTCGACACCTGCGCGGAGCGCGATCCCAAGGGCCTTTACGCCAAGGCCAAGGAGGGAAAAATCGGGCAATTCACCGGGAAGGACAGCGGGTTCGAGGAAGCGGAGGATCCGGCGCTTCTTCTTGACACCCAGGCACGTTCCGTCGATCAGTGTGCGGCTGATTTGCTCGGGTATTGGCGGTCTGTCACGGACGGCCGCCGGGGGGAGTAATCTACCGGAAAAGCCCGCGCGCGGACGCGTCCCATGCTGAATTACCAGTTAAACCATCTCGACCAACTCGAGGCCGAAGCGATTTTCATCCTGCGCGAGACCGCCGCGCAGTTTCAAAATCCCGCGCTCCTTTTTTCCGGCGGCAAAGATTCGATTGTCATGGCCCACCTCGCGGCCAAGGCCTTCTGGCCGGCCAAGATTCCGTTTCCGCTCCTCCACATCGACACCGGGCACAACTTTGACGAGACGATCGCTTACCGCGATGCCTTCACCGGGAAACTCGGCGCCCGCCTGGTCGTCGGCCATGTGCAGGACTCGATCGACAAGGGCCGCGTGAAGGAAGAAAAGGGGCCCCACGCCTCGCGCAACGCGCTGCAGTCGGTCACCCTGCTCGATACGATCGAAGAGCACAAATTCACCGCCTGCCTCGGCGGCGGACGACGCGACGAAGAGAAGGCGCGGGCCAAAGAGCGTTTTTTTTCCCATCGCGACGATTTCGGACAATGGGATCCGAAAAACCAGCGGCCCGAGTTGTGGAATCTTTTCAACGGACGCCACCATCCCGGTGAGCATTTCCGCGTCTTCCCGCTCTCCAATTTCACCGAGATGGATATCTGGATGTATCTGCAGCGGGAGGAGATCGATTTGCCCTCGCT
Source organism: uncultured Chthoniobacter sp. (assembly GCA_964516705.1). Classification (GTDB taxonomy): domain Bacteria; phylum Verrucomicrobiota; class Verrucomicrobiia; order Chthoniobacterales; family JACTMZ01; genus JACTMZ01. The sequence goes on along the minus strand of CAZEYV010000042.1, from coordinate 10,132 downwards.
CTATTTCGCACACGAACGTGACGTTTTTGAACGCAACGCTTCGCTGCTCGCCGTCTCGCCGCACATCACCATGCTCGAGACGGAGAAACCCGCGCGGCGGGTGGTCCGCTTCCGCACCATCGGTGACGTCACGTGCACCGGCGCGGTCGAATCGAAAGCCGCGACCCTCGACGAGGTCATCGCCGAGGTGGCCGCCGCCCGCCAGACCGAGCGGGGCACGCGGGCCGACGACAAACGTTCCGAGACGGCCATGGAAGATCGCAAGAAGGAGGGCTATTTCTGATGGACCTCCTCCGTTTCGCCACCGCCGGATCCGTCGACGACGGCAAGTCGACCCTCATCGGCCGCCTGCTTTACGACTCGAAGAGCATTTTCGAGGACCAACTCAGCGCGGTGGAGGAAAGTTCGCGCCGCCGCGGGGATGCGGTGGTCAATCTGGCGCTCCTCACGGACGGACTCCGCGCCGAGCGCGAGCAGGGCATCACCATTGACGTGGCCTACCGTTACTTCGCCACGCCGCGGCGCAAATTCATCATCGCCGACACCCCGGGCCATATCCAATACACGCGCAACATGGTGACCGGCGCCTCGACCGCCGACCTCGCCATCATTCTCATCGACGCGCGCAAGGGCATCATCGAGCAGACCAAGCGCCACTCCTTTGTCGCCAACCTCCTCAAGATCCGCCACCTCGCGCTGGCCGTGAACAAGATGGATCTCGTCGACTACAGCGAATCCGTCTTCCACCGCATTGTGCAGGATTTCCACGAATTCGCCTCGCGTCTCGACGACATCGCCGAGATCACGGCCATCCCGCTCTCCGCGCTCAATGGCGACAATGTCGTCGAGAAGTCAGACAAGATGCCGTGGTTCAAGGGCCCGTCGCTGCTTTACCACCTCGAGACGGTTTACACCGGCGGCACGGAAAACCATGTCGATGCGCGTTTTCCCGTGCAATGGATCATCCGTCCGCAATCCGCAGAGCATCACGACTTCCGCGGGTATGCCGGACGCGTGGCCGGCGGCGTCTTCAAGCCGGGTGACACGGTCAGCGTCATGCCCTCGGGTTTCTCCACCACGATCGACAAGATCCATCTCCCCGGCGGGAAAGAGGTTTCCGAGGCCTTCGCCCCGCAGTCGGTCGTCATGACCTTGAAAGACGAAATCGACATCTCGCGCGGGGACATGCTGGTCAAAGCGAACAATCCGCCCAAGGTCGGACAGGACGTCGAGGCCATGGTCTGCTGGTTTTCGCAAAAACCGATGGAACCGCGCGGCAAATACCTCCTGCGCCACACGACCAAGGAAACCAAGGCGATCGTGCAGGAATTGCGCTACCAGGTGGACATCGAAACGCTGCACAAGAAGGAAGGCGTGCCCACGCTCGGCATGAACGACATCGGACGGGTGTCTCTGCGCACCGCGACCCCGCTTTTCCACGACAGCTACCGCCGCAACCGGCTGACCGGTTCCTTCGTCCTCGTCGACCCCGGCACCCACGAGACCGTGGCTGCGGGGATGATGGTCTGAGGCCACAAGCCGCGGGAAGCGCGGGAAAATCTGCCATCTGTCGCCCGTGGACCGCCACCCCCCGCCATCCGCCGGAAAACTCGCCTCCGCGCGCCTCGGATTGATGCAGCTGGTCGGCCAGTGCTTTTGCATCGGCCCGCTCATCGACATCGCGCTCTTTCTCGGCATCGTGGCCGCGTTGGCCGGCGCGGTCGGTCCTCTGGCTGTGTTGCTCGCCTCCATCGGCATGGTCGCCTTCTCCCTCGTGGTTGCCTATTACGCGTCGGAGACGGGCGGAGCCGGGGCCATGGGTGATTACATCGCGCGAGCTTGGGGCCGGACCGCGGGGCTTGTTGCCCTCGGCGTCTACGTGCTCTCGTTGCTCTTTGCCGGGGCGGCCGGATTCACCATCGCGGTGGGCGATCTGGCCTCGCGATTTTCCCAGCTTTATTTCGGCGTTGATTTTCCGTGGTGGGCCGGCGCCCTGCTCGTCTGCTTCGCCGCCTGGTGGCTCAATGTCCGCGGCGCTTCGGTCGCCACGCAGGTGCAGTTGGTCATCGTCGGGGTCTCCGTCATTCCCTTCCTGCTGACCGGGGCCGCGGCCATCATCCATGCCGGTCCGGCCAACACATGGTCCGTCTTCGATTGGAACAACCCGCACGGTGGCGAGCTTTTCGGCGCGCTGCTTTTTTGCATCCTTCTTTTCGGGGGATTCGAGACCGCCGGATCCTTGGCCGAAGAAACCGGCGATCCGCGCCGCAATATCCCGCGTGCGCTGGTCGGCACGGTGGTCGCGGCCGCGGTGCTCCTGCTTTTCTGCTCGTATGCCGGCACGGTCTATTACGGACCGGCCCACGTGGCCAAATCCTGGGGCGATGCGATCGACGGATTCGCCGTGATGGGCGGGGAACTGCTCGGTCCGTGGGCCGCGCTGTGGATCCGGTTGGCCGTGCTGGTCGACTTCACCGCGACGTGCATCGGTTTCACCGTGGCGGCGCTGCGCGGCATCTATGCCTTGGCCCGCGGGGGATATCTTCCGTCCTGGCTCGCCGCGACCAACCGCCGCGGAGCACCGCACCATGCCGCGGCCGCGGTGTTTTTGATCGCGGTGCTGGTCGTGGCCGGCGGGTTCTTCGTGCCGGCCGCGGAACGCTTCCAGACACTTTTTGTCGCCGCCACGTCGCAGGCGTTGCTCCTTGTTCTCGTCTACACGGCACTGGCCGTCGGCGCCCTGCGTCTCATGTGGCGAGACCGCGGCCAACCTTGGTGGCGCTGGATCGTGTTCCCCTTGGCCACCGTGGTGCCGCTGCTCGCGCTTTACGGGACTTTTGTCCCTTTTCCGGGTTATCCCGAGCGCTTCGGGCTTCTCGCCGGAATGGCTTCACTTGCCCTGGTCGGCCTCTGGGCTTGGTCTGTCCGGAAGGTGCCGGCGAATCCGGCAGTGAAATGAAGGCGGGTTCCGCGTAGGATCGCCAACCCATGGCCCGCGCCGATCTCCATCTCCATACCCGTCACAGTGCGCGCGCCACCGACTGGTTGCTGCGCAAGGTGGATTTTCCGGCGAGCTGCTCGGAGCCGGAAGAAATCTACCGGGCGCTGCGGGGGAAGGGATTTGATTTTGTCACCTTCACCGACCACGACACGATCGAGGGCTGTTTGGAAATTGCCGGCCAGCCCGGCGCCTTCATCAGCGAGGAAGTCACCGCTTTTTTTCCCGAGGATGACGTCAAAGTGCACCTTCTTGTCTGGGGGATCACCGAAGAACAGCATGCGGAGATCCAGCGCATGCGGCGCGACATCTACGAACTCGCGCGTTACCTCAAAGCCCGGGACATCGCGCATGCCGTGGCGCATCCTTTCTGGCCGGTGGACGAGCGTCTTTCGGTCGAGCACTGGGAAAGACTCATCCTGCTCTTCCGTCACTTCGAGACGGTCAACGGTCTGCGCGACCCGTTGCTCGGTCATACGGCCGAGTTCGCCCTGTCGCGACTGACGCCGGCGGATATTGAACGCTTTGCCGCCCGGCAGAAACTCGCACCGCTCTGGGGTGAACCTTGGAAGAAATCCTTCACCGGTGGTTCCGACGACAAAGGCGGCATCTACCAAGGTCGGGCTTGGACCGAAGCGGAGGGGCAGACGCCGCAGGAATTCCTTGCCGCTCTGCGTGAAGGAAAGTGCTGTCCGGGAGGCGAGGGGGGCGGTCCGTTGGTCATGGCGCACAGTCTTTACAGCGTCATTTTCGAATTCGCCGGCCAGCGTCTGGCCGAAGGTTCGCAAAAACCCGCCGCCGCGCTGCTCGAGAAAATGGCCGGACGCTTCATGGAGGGCAAAGACCCCACGCGGTTCACCCTGACCGAAAAGCTCGGCTTTCTCGCCCAGGGCATCGCCACCGGGAAAATTTGGGAAGTCGCCTTGCCGGGCAACGCATCGCTTTGGAAAGAGCTGGCCGATGCGGTGGGCAAGCCGGGGATGCGCACGGCCATCGAGAAAGCGACCGAGGGCGTGACCGAGCCCGAGCGCCGCGCCTTTCTCACCGCCAATCTTTTGGTCAACCAGCTGGCTTTCCGCTTCTTTTCGCAATTCATCACGCAGCTGCAGGCCGGACGGCTCATCGAAGGCCTGCAGTTCGTCGGCTCGCTGGTCCCCTTGGCCCTCGGTCTGGCCCCGTATTTCTACGCGTTCCGCTCTCCGGGGCGCGCCGAACTGCGGCCGCTTTGCCAAAGCACCTGCGGGGAAGTTCCGGACAATCTGCGCAACCACAAGCGCATCTGGTTCACCGACACGCTGGAGGACGTCAACGGCGTCTCCACCACGATCCGCAAAATGACGGCCGCGGCGCGGGCCGAAGGATTCGATCTCACCGTGGCGACATCGCGCGGCGAAGTGGCGCCGAGCAATATCCCGATCAAGAATTTCCCGCCGGTCGGCGAATTCGAACTGCCCGAATACGAGCTGCAGAAACTGAGCTTCCCACCCGTGCTGGAAATTGTCGACTACGTGCAACGCGAAGGATTCACCGAGGTGATCATCAGCACGCCGGGTCCGATCGGGCTGTGCGCGTTGCTCGCGGCGAAGATTCTCGGACTGAAGACGAGCGGCATTTACCACACCGACTTTCCGCAATACGTGCGCATCCTGACCGATGACTCGTGGATGGAAACGCTCACGTGGAATTTCATGCAGTGGTTCTACGAGCAGATGGATGTTGTTTATGTCAATTCAGGCGACTACCGCCACGCGCTCGAGGCGCGCGGCATCAAGGCCGACCGCATCCATATTCTCCCGCGCGGTCTGGACACGGAACTGTTCAGTCCTTCCCGACGCGATGAGAGCTTCTGGCCGAAGCGCGGCTTGCGCGATGGCGAGATCGGGCTCCTTTATGCCGGGCGGGTCTCCAAGGAGAAAAAACTCGATCTCTTTGCCTCCGTGGTCCGTAAACTCAAAGCGGAAGGATTGCCCGTGCGTGGCCTGGTCATCGGACACGGTCCGTATTCCGCGGAGTTCGCGAAGGGTTTCCCCGAAGCGATTTTCACCGGCTACCTGAGCGGCGAGGACTTGGCGCGGGCCTACGCCTCGGCCGGTGTTTTTGTTTTTCCCAGCACGACCGATACCTTCGGCAACGTCATCCTCGAGGCGCAAGCCGCCGGTTTGCCTTGCGTGGTGTCCGATCAGGGCGGACCGCGCGAGCTGGTCACGGATGGGGCGGACGGTTTTGTCACGCGCGGCGGTGATCTCGCGGAATTGTGCGAGGCCGTGCGCCAGCTGTGCGTCGATCCGAATATGCGCCGCACGATGGGAGCGGCGGCGCGGAAGCGGGTGGAGGATCGAAGTTGGCCGCACGCGGCACGGCGGTTTTGGGAGATCAGCGCGTAAAAAATGTAGCGGCGGCGTCCCCGCCGCCGGTCGTTGGGTGCAAACAGCCGTCGCCGGGGACGGCGACGCTACAGGTTATCGTTCCACGAGGAGTGCCTGGATCAGCGACTCGTAGCCTTGGCGCGCGTTGAGCGTGCGCAGCCGGCCTTGTTTGTCGAAAACGAAGGCGGTGGGCAGCGCGTTGATGCCGAGGCGCCGGACCAGCGGATCTTCCCAGCCTGCGCCGGAGCAGGCTGTCGGCCACGCCGAGAGTCCGAGTTTTTGCATCGTCTCGCCGGCGTTGGCCGTCTTCTTGTCCAGACTCACCGTGGCAACACTCACGCGACCATCCGGAAGACTGCGTGAAAATTTGGCGAACTCGGCCAGCCAAGCGACCGAGGGTGGCGACCAACCGGCCCAGAAAATGACCACCGTGACGCGTCCGCTCTCCGCAGCCAACGACCAGGGCCCGCCGCCCAGCGTGTCGAAGGAAAGCTCCATCGTCTGACCGAGCAGACCGAGCCGGGTCAGATCGTCTTTGATCCGTTTCCTGGTCGCGTCGTCGCGGGCCAGACTTTCGGCCTGTTCGAGAAGCTTTCGTTTCCGCGAGGGTTGACCGTCAAGCAACGTGGCCGCCTCGGCCAGCAGGCGGGCGGCGCGACGGTCCTCGGGGTAGTTGCCGGCGAAGTTCTGCGCGGATTCCACGATGGTGTTGCGGGCATTGGCTGTTTCCACCGGACGTCCGGCGGCGGCGAGGTTGACCGTTTGCATGGTCGTGGTGATGCGCTGGAAGGCGGCATCGGCCCGGATGGTGGCCGGGACGGATTTGAGACGCTCGATCGCGGCCAGGCGTTGCAGGGCTTTGTCGACGCGCATCCGGTCCGAAAGGGAGGCCCCGAGTGTGGATTGGATGCCGGCATACTCGATTTCCGCCTCGTAGCGCCGCGGGTCGCCGGGGTGACGGGTGATGAATTCGCCGAGCGCGCGTTCCTGCGCGGCCAAGTGGGCACGCATGCGCTGCACGACCTGCTCGGGTGCTTCATCCGGAGGTTTTCCGGGACCTTGGCGCAGCTTTTCGATGTTCGTCCACGCGCTATCCGCGTCCGTGGCGGCGAGGGCAGCGGCGGGCAGAAGCAGGGCGAGGAGGAAGGCTTTCATGGCGCGGGGGATTCCGGGAGGCGTATGGTCACGATCATGGGACGGTGGTCGCTGGCTGCAAACCAGTTTTTGTCCCGGTGGAGACCCGTTCCGCCACGCTGCACGAGCCGGCGCAGCGGCTGGTTGACCATGACATAATCGATGCGGGAATATTCGTCGCTTTCATCCCAGTGGTAAGTCCATTGGTCCCCCAGGCGGTCGGCGAGGGGAAGAATGGCCAGCGAACGGCGTGTTCCGGATCGTCCGGCCACGCCTTTGACCACCGGGGAATTTTTGCTGTCGTTGAAATCGCCGAACACGAGGAGCGGTGTCTCCGGCGCGTCCGCGAGGATCTTTTCGACGCGTTCGCGCAAAACGAGCGACTCGGCGCGCCGGTATGCCGCCTGATCGTATTGGGGCACCACGCGCGATGACTTCAGGTGCACTCCGAGGATGCGCAACGGGAAATCCGCGCGCACTTGCGCCGTGACATCAAGGATGCCGCGACGCACGCGCTGCGGAAGGCCTTCGAGCCGGAATGTCGTGCGCGTGTCATGCTGCACTTGAAGGGGGAACCGGCTGAGGAGTGCGACGTGCCGTTCCCGGTCGGGTCCGTTCACCCAGGCGGTGTGCGGCAGGGTCAAGCCGGCCTTCTGCAAACGTTGCTGCAAGTCGGCCAGATCCTTGCGCGTGCCGATCTCGTTGAGACCGAGGATATCGGGACGGAGTTTCCGCAGGGTCTCGACCACCGCGGCGATGGACTCGGGGGACTTGGCCGGAGTCGTTATGCGTCCTTCGGCATTCAGGACCGGCCGCAGCAGGTAATTGCGGACATTCCACCCGGCGAAAACGATCCGGTCGGGACTCTCCGCCGCATTCCCCTGGGGGACAAGCAGGCAGCCCAGCGCGGCCGCGAGGATGGCGCGCGGCGCGGACACGGAGGATCAGGCCGGTTTGTGCGGCTCCTTGTCGGGAGCTTCTTTGACCTCGAGCGCGGCCGCGGTTTTCTTCACTTCGCGGTCGAGCTCCTCGCGGGCTTTGCGGAATTCGTTGATGCTCTGGCCGAGCCCCTTGGCCAGTTCGGGTAGACGTTTCGCGCCGAAAAGGACAAGGATAATCAGGAGGATGAACAGGATCTCCGGCCATCCGGGAGCGGTGAAGGCGAGCAGAGGTGTCATCTCTTGACGCTACGTCCACCCGCCGCGCGGCGCAACCGCGAATGTGCGCGCTACTTCTGGTAGAGGGTGACCAGGCGGGCCAGCAAGACCGCGGGGTAAAGCTGTCCGACCAGCGCCTCGAGGGTGGTCAGCGAGCGGGCCATGGGATGCACCGGCAGGATATCCCCGAAACCGAGGGTCGTCAGGGTCGTGAAGCTGAAATAGATCAGCTCGGAAATAGGCGGCTCGCCGTATTGCGTGGACGGGTCGAAATAGAACGCGCCCGGCTCGAAGAGGTAGATCAGGATGTAGAATTCACCCCAGAGGACACCGAGGATGACATAAACCGCGATGGCGCCGTAAATGCGGAAGACGGTGATCCCGCCGCTGCGGAAGACCCGCGCCGTGATGAGGGCCGCGAGCACGAGGAAAAAAACCGCGGAGGCCGCCGCGGCAATGACATGGACCGAGTGGGCACGGATGAGGAAATGCAGCCAGTGCGAAGCGAAGGCCAGGGTGGCTAGCGCGACCATGCCCAGACGCACCGCTTTATGCTTCGTGGTGGCCAGCACCCCGAGGACGAGGACCAAAGAGAAGGACCACGCGGCCAGGGTATCCGCCCTGCCTTGGCTGCCGGCCAGCGGGTAAATAATGAACCCGTAGAGAACGAGAAAGAAAAGCAGCGCGGCGAGACTGTGGTCGGAATCGATCCAGCGGTGCCAATCCCGGCGGACTTTGCTGACCTGCCGCGGGATCATGACGCCGTTTCGCTTTCGCGTTTCGGATCGCGGGCGAGAAGTTGCATGAGTCCGTCGCGCGGTCCGAGCCCGTCAAAGAGCACGGCATGCACCGTGGCAAGCAACGGGGTGTCGAGTCCGAGCTTGCCCGCCTCTTCATAGGCACTGCGTGCGGTGGGCACACCCTCCGCGACCATGACCATCGACTTCTGGATGTCGGCCAGCGATTCGCCCTTGCCGAGGCGTTCGCCGAGTCCGCGGTTGCGGCTGTGCACGCTGAAACAGGTGACGATGAGATCGCCGAGCCCGCTCAAGCCGTAGAACGTCTCCTGCTTGCCGCCGAGCTTCGTGCCGAGGCGGATCAACTCGGCCAGCGAGCGCGTGACCAACGCCGACTTGGCATTGTCGCCGAGCCCGAGTCCGTCGGAAATGCCCGCGGCAATGGCATAAATATTTTTCAGCGCCCCGCCGAGCTCCACCCCGGCCACATCGTCGCAGGAATAGGCACGGAAGTTTCCCGTGCAGAAAAATTTGCGCAATTGGTCGGCCAGCTTGTGGTCGTCGGCCGCCACGACCGCCGCGGCGGGGGTGCCGCGGGCCACTTCCTCGGCATGGTTCGGGCCGGACAAGGCGGCTACCGGGTTGGCCGGGAAAAATTCTCCCAGCACCTGGGTCATGAGCCGCCCGGTGTGGTGCTCCAAGCCCTTGGTGCAGCAAACGAGGGGCACCCCTGGAGCAACACCCGCCTCCGCCAGTTGCGCGCTCACGCCTTTGAGGAACTGGGAGGGCGGAACAACGATGATCAGGTCGCCTCTTGCCGCCGCGCGCATGTCGGTTGTCGCGGTGATGGCGGGGTCGAGTGCCACCCCGGGCAGAAACTGACGGTTGGTGTGCGCCGAGTTGATTTCGTCGGCCTGCGCGGGCTCATGCGCCCAGAGAGTGACCGGCAAGCCGTGACCGGAGAGCAACTGGGCCAGCGCGGTGCCCCAGCCGCCGGCACCGATGACAGAAATGCTTTGCGGTGGTTTCACGGGGAAGTTTTGCGCTCGAAGCGGTGTTCGGTGCCGGCCATCAGTCGCTCGATGTTGGAGCGGTGGCGCCAGATGGCAAGCGCGGCGATTAGTGCGGAGAAACCGAGGAGCGGTCCGTTGCCGCCGCAGTCGTAAAACCAGAGCGCACCGACCGCCAGCGGGAGTGACGCCGCCGCGCAAATCGAGGCGAGCGACACGTAGCGTGTGGCGAAGAAGACGGCGAACCAGACGAGGGCGATGGCCAGCACGGCCCAGGGCATGAGCGCAACGAGCACGCCGGCCGAGGTGGCGATGCCCTTGCCGCCTTTGAAGCCGAGCCACGGGGTGTAATTGTGCCCGGCAATGACGGCGACCGCGGCGGCGATACCCGGCCAAGCGGACGCCCCGCCGAGACGCATGGCCAGCCAGACCGCGGCAAAACCCTTCAGCGTATCGAGGAAAAAGACGAGGATGCCGAGCGGCTTGCCCAGCGTGCGGAAAACATTGGTCGCCCCGATGTTGCCGCTGCCGTGCCGGCGGATGTCGACGCCGTTGGCCCGCGCGACGAGATAACCGGTCGGGATGGATCCGAGCAGAAAAGCGCCGGAGATAACGAGCAGCGCGGTGACGGGTTCCATCGGGATGTTGGTAGATAGGCGGTGTGCGCCGCGCGAGAAAAATTGTAGCGGCGGTCTGTGCCCGCCGGAGCCTGATAATGTTGTGCTCCGAC
>CAZEYV010000041.1:0-15449 GCA_964516705.1 uncultured Chthoniobacter sp. | reverse complement strand
GAAGTCGATGCTGCGCGAGGGGATCCAGTTGACCATGGTCAACTTCTTCAGTCCGAAATTGTCGAGCAGGAACCCGAAGACGGTGCGGGTGAAGAGGAGGGCGGAGAACATCGAGGCGATGATGCCGAGGGTCAGGGTGATGGCGAAACCCTTGACCGGACCGGTGGCCTGCCAGAAGAGGATGGCCGAAGTTATCAGGGTGGTGACGTTGGCGTCGAAGATGGCGGAGAAAGCTTTGTCATAGGCCGAATTGACCGCCGCACCGAGCGACTTGCCGGCGGCCATTTCCTCGCGCAGGCGCTCGTAGATGAGCACGTTGGCGTCGATGGCCATGCCGATGGTCAGGATGATGCCGGCGATGCCGGGCAGGGTGAGCACGAAGTTGAACATGCTCATGGCGCCGAAGAGCAGGATGAGGTTTACGGCCAGCGCCAGACACGCGACGACCCCGGCGAGGCGGTAGTAGAAGAGGACAAACAGCAGGGTGAGGGCGAGGCCGAGGAGGCCGGCGCCGACGCCGCTGCGGATGGAATCGGCCCCGAGCGAGGCGGAGACGCTGCGGGTTTCCTCGATTTCGACCGGTGTTTTCAGCGGGTTTTCCAGGACGCTGGCCAGATTGCGGGCTTCCGCGTCGGAGAAGCGTCCGGTGATGACCGCTTCGCCGCCGTAGATGGGCTGGCGGATGCTCGGAGCGCTTTGCACGTCGCCGTCGAGCATGATGGCGAGGCGCTGACCGACATTGGCCGTGGTGAGGTCGCCGAACATTTTGCCGCCCTCGCTGTCGAGTTTCATGGCCACGCCGTAGCCCTGCACGTCGTAGAAGGGGTTGGCCGAAGTGACACGGTCGCCGGTCAGGTCGGGGCGCTGTTTGACCAGCAGGCGGACGGTCTCTTCCTTGCCCTCGATGGTGTCGGTGTATTCCTTGATGACGAAGCCGGGCGGGAGGACGCCTTGGCCGGCGTCGACCGCGGCGAGGACGGCTTCGCTCTGCGGGTGGACCATGGCGAATTCGAGTTTGGCCACGCGCTGGAGTTGTTCCTTGGTCGAGGCGAGCTGCGCGGTGTCGAGTCCGGGAATCTGCACGAGGATGCGGTCGCGGCCCTGCGCGGCGATGACCGGTTCGCTCACGCCGAACTGGTCGACGCGTTTGCGGATCACTTCGATGGCCTGGTCGAGGGTGGCCGGGCTGACGCCTTCCCCGGTTTCGTCGACGAGCCGCAGGAGGAACGAGGTGCCGCCCTGCAGGTCGAGACCGAGACGGATCTTTTTCTCCGGCGGCATGACGGCGTCGAGGCAGAACGCGACAAGCAGGATGGTCAGGACCGTGCCGATGATCCGCTTGCGCAGCGAGAAGTCGGTCATGAAATCCCAGATGAACAAGCCCAACAGGAGCAGGCCGAAAAGGAAAGTGATGGTCGGGCTCATGGTGTCGGTGGGCGGGGCCGGAGGTGGCGGGCGGATCAGGCCGCTTCGGCGGACTTGGTCACGGAAGTGATCGAGCTTTTGTCGAACTCCATTTTCACGTTGTCGGCGACTTTGAGGAGGAACGTGGTCTCTTTGACATTGGCCACGATGCCGTGGAGGCCGCCGGCGGTGACGACTTTGTCGCCGGTCTTGACCGAGGCGACGAGTTGCTGGTGTTCCTTCTGTTTCTTCTGCTGCGGGCGGATGAGCAGGAAATAGAAGAGAACCGCGATGATGATGAGCGGGAGGAACTGGAAAAGCACGGGCGGTTGTTCCGGGGCGCCGGGTGCGGCTTGGGCGAGCAAAGTCAGGATTTGCATAGGATGGCGGAGGCTAGGCGAGGGGCGGGGCGGATCCAAGGAATTTGCGGTTTCCTTCTTTGGGCTTTGCCGGGGCGGGGGTGGACGGTAGTAAACTGCGCGCCATGTCGGATCTGCAGCTTCCGGGTTGGGAATTGGTCCGCCGCGGCAAAGTCCGCGAGGTCTACGCGTCGGGCGACCGTGTCTTGCTCGTGGCCAGCGACCGGCTTTCCGCTTTCGACTGCGTCCTGCCCGATCCGGTTCCGGGCAAGGGTGAAGTGCTGACCCAACTGTCCGCTTTCTGGTTCCAGCGGCTGGACTTCGTGCCGAATCATTTCATCTCCGCCGACTTCGCGGCTTTCCCCGCCGGTCTGCAGCCGTTCGCGGGGTCACTGGCCGGACGCAGCATGCTCTGCCGCCGATCGAAGCCTCTGCCCGTCGAGTGCGTGGTGCGCGGTTATCTGGCCGGTGCGGCGTGGGACGAATACCGCGAGCATGGCACGGTGGGCGGGCACGAGGTGCCGCGCGGACTGCGCGAAGCAGCCAAGTTACCCGCGCCGCTTTTCACGCCCACAACCAAAGCGGCCGAAGGTCACGACGAGCCGATCAGTTGGGAGAAATGCCGCCGTTTGCTCGGCGACGATTTGGCCCACGCGGTGCGTGAAGCCAGTTTCGAGGTCTACGATTACGGGCGCACCCAGGCCGGGCGGGCCGGGGTGATCATTGCCGACACGAAATTCGAATTCGGCCTGATCGGCGACGAGCTCGTGCTGATCGACGAGTGCCTCACGCCCGACTCGTCGCGGTTTTGGCCGGCCGATCATTGGGAGCCGGGCACGCACCCGCCGAGCTTCGACAAACAATTTGTCCGCGACTGGCTGCTGCAGTCCGGCTGGAACCGTCAACCGCCCGCGCCGCACCTGCCTCCGGAGATCATTGCCCGGACCGCCGCGAAATACCGCGAGGCCTACGAGCGGCTCGCCCTCGGACGGCGCCCGGCGTGAACGCCGAGATCGACCAGTTCATCCTGTATCTCGCCACCGAGCGGGGGTTGTCCGACAACTACCAGCTGAGCACCCGCGGCTCGCTCGAACTTTTCGCGAAGTGGGCGGTCGACGAAAAATGCGCCGCCGCGTGGGCCGATGTCACCCCGGAGATGATCGGCGACTTCCTCGGCTGGCGGAAAAAAGGCGGGGCCGCGGCGGCGACGATCAAACTTCATGCCGTGGCGCTGCGCATCCTCTTCCGGTTCCTCGTGCAACGCGGAATGCTCGGGCATGACCCGGCGGAATTCCTCGGCGTGCCGAAAATCGAGCGTTATCTCCCCGAGACGCTTGCGGAACCGGAAATCGCGCAACTTCTGGCCGCGGCCGGGGGCAAGACGCCGTTGGAGATCCGCGACCGGGCCATCGTCGAGTTGCTCTACGCCAGCGGCCTGCGCGTCTCCGAACTGTGCGGTGCGCGCCTCGAGAATCTCGATCTGGAGCAGGGTTTCATCCGCGTCACCGGCAAAGGCAACAAGCAACGCCTCGTGCCGGTCGGCTCCGGGGCGCGGAAGGCCCTCGGCCGATACCTGCAGTCCGGACGTCCGGAACTGGTCGGCAAAAAAACCGGCGGCGAGGTGTTTTTGTCGGTGCGCGGACGCAAGTTGACCAACCAGCGCGTCTGGCAGCTGCTCGGTGAGTTGGCCAAGCGGGCGGGGATCGCCAAAAAGGTGCACCCGCACATGCTGCGCCATTCTTTCGCCACGCATCTGCTGCAGGGGGGAGCCGACCTGCGCGTCATCCAGGAAATGCTCGGTCACGCGGATATTGCAACGACGCAGGTTTACACGCATGTCGACACACGCGGCTTGCACAAGGCCCACCGCCAGTTCCATCCGCGGGCCAAACGCGGTTAAGCTTGTCCCCAAGAAAAGAGGCCGAGGATGGCGGTGATGACCGCGGCGTTGGCGAAGTCGATGCCGCAGGCGCCGACGAGGGGGACAACGAGGAAGGCGCGCGGGGCCGGGCCGAAGCGGCGGCTCACCGCGTTGAGGTTGGCCATGGCGTTGGCCGTGGTGCCGAGCATGAAGCCGGTGAAGCCCGCGCCGATGACGGCCGATTCGTAGTCGCGTCCGAAAAAGCGGAAGACGAAGAGCGTGGCGACCAGCCAGACCCAGAGGGCTTGGGCGGCGAGGATGGCCACCAGCACGCCGGCCAGTTCGGCCAGCTTTCCCAGTTGCAGGGTCATGGTGGCCATGACGAGAAAGTAGGAAAGCGCGATGGAGCCGAGGTCCTCGATGATGGAGTGCGAGTAGCGCAGGCGTCCGGCGCCGGCGCGACCCCATTCCTGCCAGTTGCGCAGGAAGGCGGCCACGGCCATGGCCCCGATGTAGACCGGCAACGTGATGCCGCGGTTCTGGATCCACTCGCCGAGCACCGCACCGAGGGCCATGACGATGAGGAAAAATTGCAGGTGCGTGGAAAGCCCGGGAACGGCCAGGTCGGGATGGACCACACTTTCCTCGATCGACTCGGGCCGGTCCGCCGCGGGTGCCGCGCTGCGTTCACCCGCGTCGGGCGTGAGGCGATGCCGTGCGATGAGGCGCGCGGCCAGCGGCGATCCGAGCAGTCCGCCCATGATGATGCCGGCCAGCGCGCAGGCCGTGGCGACGGGCGCCGCCGAAGCGAGGCCCGCTTGTTCGAAGGCGGGGGCGAAGGCCAGCGCGGTGCCGGGTCCGCCGGCCATGGAAACGGATCCGGCCACCGCGCCGAGCAGCGGGGACTCGCCGAGGGCCACAGCCACGCCGATGCCGATGATGTTTTGCGTGACGAGAATGACGCAGCAGACAAGGAAGAATGTGACCACCGCGGGGCCGCCGCGGCGCAGGTTCCGCCACGAGGCCATCCAGCCGATGGAGAGGAAAAAGGCGATCATCAGCGGCGACTGCAGGGCGAGGTCGAACTTCAGCTCGATCCCCGCCAAGTGTTGCCAGACGGTGAAGACGGCACAGAGGGCGAGACCCCCGATGACCGGCTCGGGGAGGCAGAGGCGCCCGAGCAAGGGAATGGCGCGGGCCAGTCCGCGGCCGATCAGCAAGCCAACGGCCGCAAGGGCAAGAGTCTGGATGAGGTCGAAGTGCACGTTTGTTTGCCCGGGGGATTGTTGCGGGCCGGCGCGGGGTGGTCGAACCCTAAAGGCGGCGCCCGGACACGGCACTTAGCCCGGCCTGCAGCTGCCCGGGGTTTCGTCTTCGTCCTTGATACGCTGGAGCAGTTCGAAATCCACGACGGCGTAGAGGGTGCGCCCGTGGCGGGCGGCGAGGGTGCCATCGGCACGGGGGCGGACGATGACATGGCGGGGTTTGTTGTCGAGGACGCGGTAGCCGAGGCGCGCCATGGCAAGGTTGCTCGTGTGTGTGAGGTAGCGCAGGGCTTCGTCGTCGAGATGGCCGCGTTTGCTTGCTTCCTCCGCATCGATGCCATCGACCCATTCGAAGAGCAGGAGGTAGTCGCGGCCGAGGTCGAGGGTGACGGGAGTCAGTCCGCTTTCGAACTGGTCGGCGGCCATGGTGCGCTGGTGGGTGCGGAAAATGTCGGGGTGGCGTCCGGTCTCCCACAGCGGGTATTTCTCGGGCGGCGAGTAGACGGCCAGCGGGACTTTGGTGCGGAGGCGGTCCGGTCCGTGGTTCATCGCGCTCTCGCGCATCTCGGTGAGCAGTCCGATTTCGGCAAAGGGTCCGAGGAAGCGCGCGGTGGCTACCGCTTCCTTGGGCAGCGATTCGAGGAAGTCGTCGGGAATGAAAAGCGGGACGTCCTGCGCGATGCGGGAAAATTTGACCACCAGGTCGCGCGGCACGCGGCCGGGCGGCGCGCTGGGGGCGCGGTAAACCGTGCCGGTGCTTCCCGGGAGGCGTTCGCCGCGCACGGCGAGGTTGTCGCGGTCCCACCAGTGCCCGGGTTGCAGGTAATCGAACCAATGCCAGGCGGGGCGGCTGATCCAGAGGTCGCCTCCGTCCGGTTGCGGACAGACGGCATACTCCACGCCGAAAACGCGGGCGCGTCGATCCGGCGGGAGGCTCTGGAAAGGCGGCAGTTCGCGTTCCGGCGCGGCGGCCGTGGACGGCATTTTTTACCGTCCGCCACCGAGCATGCCGGGCGGCGCGGGCACGAAGCCGTAGGGGCCCGCGGGCATGTTGACGTAGTAGATGCGGTTGCTCGCCACGCGGCCGGTGGCGGTGTCGAAGATCATGACCGGACGTCCGCCCGAGGGTTTTTCCGCGATGGTGTCGACAAGGATGTAGCGGGGGATGTCGTTCATGCCGCGCTGTTGCGCGCGCATGACGAGGTCTTGTCCGCGCATCTCGGCGAAGCTGCGTTGGTCTTTGTTGACCTGCATCTTGGAGATGCCGTAGCCGAGGGCGCCCGCACCGGCGGCGGCACCGAGAGCAACGGGCAGGGTGGTGCCGACCGGGACGCCGGTCGTGCCGAGGGCGATGCCGGTGGCGGCGCCGGCCAACCCGGCGGCGATGGCCGCGTTTTCCCCGGCGGTCATGTTCTCGCAGCCGGCGGTGGCGAGGGATCCCAACACGGCGGCCGTGGCGGCAAAGCGGAGAGGTTTTTGCATGGTTTCTAATTAGGCAAAGCGGGGGGCTTGGCAAGTCCGCAAACGCAGATTTTCGCGGCGGCTTTGCAGGCGGCGGGCCTTGGGCTAAGGTGGCCCCATGAAGTTAACGGATGAGCAAAAAGCCATTGTGGCCCGGTGGATCGGCGAAGGGGCCACGCTGGCCGACGTGCAAAGGCGCTTGAAGGACGAGCATGGTATCGGCCTGACCTACATGGACGTGCGTTTTCTCGTCGACGACCTGCAACTGCAGCTGAAAGAACAACCGAAGCAGAGCGAAGCCGCGGACCGCTTGGCCGCGGCCAAGCAGGAAGGCGAAAGCGAAAGGCAGGGCGGGGGCGGAACACCGACCGGTGGTGTGCGGGTCAGCATGGATGCGGTGACACGGGCCTCGGCCCTGGCCAGTGGAAAGGTGACGTTTTCCGATGGCGAGACAGCGGATTGGATGCTCGATCAAACGGGACGGCTCGGACTCAATCCGACGAAGCCGGGGTATCGTCCGAGCGAAAGCGACATCATGGCCTTCCAGCAGGAATTGCAGCGGGTGGCGCAGGGGTTTGGCTGAAAGCAGAAGCGGGGCCGCAGGCGCGGGACCGCTTGTCGTCGGAGGGTTGAGCGGCGGGGCCTCCCGCTCGTATCAGTTGGTCGCTGAAGCGACCCGTCTCCGCTTCGCTTCGGCTGAGCTTAAGGCTCGGAGAGACACCGCTTCTACTTTGTCATAAAGCAGCTTAGAAACCAGTCGGATCGGTTTATGAAATGCTGTGACAACATCTCGTTTCGGCGCCGGGGACGGCGCCGCTACACTTAGCTGTAGCGTCGGCGTCCCCGCCGACGAATCCAGGTCTCACCGAACATCGAGGGCTCAGAGTTGCTCCGGATTGTTGAGCAATTCGGCGATGCGCAGGAGAAGACGGCCGGCGGCGCCGCCGTCGAGGACGCGGTGGTCGAAACTCAGGGTGAAGCGCGCGGCAGTGACGGGGAGGAATTGCTCTTTCTCTTTGTCCCACTTCGGTTCGATGCGGCCGGCGCCGAGTCCAAGAAGGACGGTTTGCTCGGGGAGCGGGATCGGCGTGGCCAGGGTCAGACCGAAGGTGCCGTAATTCGTGACGGTGGAAATGCATTGGCCCATGTCCTTCGGGGTCAGGCGGCGTTGGCGGGCGAGTTCGACAAGACGGGCGTAGATGGGGACGAGTTCTTTCAGTGTGTGTTTGTCGGCTTCGCGGATGACGGGAACAAGCACGCCGTCCTCGGCTTCGACGGCGAAACCGATGTCGATCGAGCCCGGATGGACGACTTGGTTGCCGATGAGGCGGCCGGCCGGGGCGCTGTTTTCGCTCAGGGCCATGGCCAAGGCGCGCAAGGCGTAGAGGGAAACACCGGCTTTCTCGGCGGAGGCTTTGCGGTGGGCGAGCATCTTGTCGAGCTCGACGGGAAGAACAACGGTGGCCAGCGGACGGGTCCAACTGCGCCGCATGGCATCGGCCACGGCGACGCGCATGGAAGAAGCCTCGGTCACTTTCTGCTGGTCGAGGTTTTCCATGAAACGCTCGAAATCCTCGATGGTGACGCGTCCGCCCGCGCCGCTCCCGGCCACGCCGGCGAGGTCGGCGGCGCTGAGTCCGAGTTCGGTCATGCGCGCTTTCATGCGCGGCGAAAGATAGGCGGCACCGCCGGCGTGCGCGGGGACGGGGAGACCTTGGATCGTCGGTTCCGGTTTGTCCGACTGCTTGATCTCGGGCTTGGCCACCCGTTTCTTTTTCGGTTTTTCCGGCGCACCGGCCGGCATGGATCCGGTGGGCTGTCCGTTGGAACCGTTTTCTTCCGGTTCGAGGTAACCCATGCGTTCGGCGTCGGCGTCGGCCACTTCGAGGTAACCGAGCGTCGCGCCGACGGCGTAGCTCTCGCCTTCGACGGCGCGGAGCTCGATGAGTTTGCCGTGGCAGGGGGCGACAACGCCCATGACCGCTTTGTTCGTCTCGACCTCCATCACGTCGCTGTCACCGGCCACGTCCTCGCCGGGTTTGGCCAGGAGACGGACGATGGTGGCTTCGGCGATGGATTCGCCGAGTTGCGGCATGAGGAGAGGGATGCGGGCCATAGAAAATTATTGGGTGAGAAGTTGGCGCAGGCGCGCGGCGACGGTCGTGGCGGTCGGACGGTGCGCGGCCCAGAGGTCGGGATGGTAGGGGACCGGGGTATCTTTGGCGTTGAGTCGCATGGGCGCGGCGTCGAGGAGACCGAATCCTTCGGTCGCGACGCGGGAAATGACTTCCGCGGTGACGCCGCCCCAGGGCCACGCTTCGCCCACGACGAGGAGGCGCCCGGTGCGGGCCACGGAGGCGAGGACGGTGTCGGTGTCGAGCGGTTTGACCGTGCGCAGGTCGATCACTTCGATCTGCCAGCCTTCCTCGACAAGATCCTCGGCCGCTTGCAGCGATTCGTGGAGCATGGCGCTGTAGGTCACCACGGTGGCATCGCGTCCGGCCCGGGCGATGCGCGCTTTGCCGGCGGGTTGCGCGACGTCGGGAAGTTTGTCCGCCTTGAGATGGTAATAGAGGAGCTTGTGCTCGCAGAAAATCACCGGATCGTCGATCGACACCGCTTCGAGCATCATGCTGTAGGCGTCTTCGACCGTGGCCGGCGTCATGACGACCAGGCCGGGATAATGCGAATAGATCGCTTCCATGCTCTGGCTGTGGAACGGCCCCGCGCCGAGCGTGCCGCCGCTGGGCAGTCGGACGACGATGGGGCAGGGGACTTCGGTGCGGTAGTAGAGGGTGGCGGCTTGGTTGACGATCTGGTTGAACCCGACGGTGGAAAAGTCGGCGAATTGCATTTCGACGATGGGGCGCGCGCCTTCGATCGCGGCGCCGACGGCGAGGCCGACGATGGCGTCCTCGCTCAAGGGCGCATCCATGACGCGGCCGGGAAATTCGGCGGCCAGATTTTTCGTCGCTTTGAAGGCGCCGCCGAACGCGCCGACGTCCTGTCCGTAAATAAAGACGCGCGGGTCGTCGGTCAGTGCTTTTTCCTGCGCGGCACGGATGGCTTCGAGGTAAGTGACGCTCATTCTTCCTCCGCGTCGTAATGTCCGTCGACCAGATGCTCCGTCGAGATGGCCTGCCAGTCCTCGGCATTCGGATCGGGTCCTTTTTCACGCTGCGCTTTGTTCAGCGCGGTCTCCACTTCGGCCTGCGCTTCCTTGGTCCATTGGGAGATGTCCCCGGCGGTGGCGAGACCGGCGTCGACAAGTTGCCGGGCTCCGACCTCGAGGCAGTCGCGTCCGACATTGGCTTTGCGCAGGGCGGCATCGACGTAACCGGCGTCATCGTGCTCGCCGTGTCCGACCAGGCGCAGGAGGGTGGCGACGACGAGTTGCGGTCCGTGGCCTTCGCGCGCGGCCTGCACCGCGAGGCGCAAGGTTTCGAGACACGCCATGGGGTCGGTGCCGTCGCATTTGAATCCGGCGATGCCGTAGCCGGCGGCTTTGTCGAGGAGGTCGGCGCAGGCGAACTGGCGGTTGTTCGGCGTGGAGTAAGCGTATTGGTTGTTGGCCACCACGACGACGAGGGGGAGGTGTTCGACCGCGGCCATGTTGATGCCTTCATGGAAGGCGCCGGTCGAGGTGCCGCCGTCGCCGATCGAAGTGACCCCGACCACACCGGTCTCGCCGCGCAGGCGCCGGGCGTAGAGTCCGCCGGCCACCACGGGCACGAGCGCGCCGAGGTGGCTGATCATCGCGTAGTAGCCATCGCGCGGACGGCCGCGGTGGATGTTGCCGTCGCGTCCGCGCATGGGACCTTGGGCCGAACCGAGATAAGTCCGCAGCGTGTCGAGCACGGTGTCGCCGAAGGCGAGGCGTCCGGCCTGATCACGGATGAGCGGGCCGAAGATGTCGCCTTTTTTCAGAAAGATGGACGACGCGGTGCTGAGCGCTTCCTGTCCTTTGCCGAGGAAGACGCCGCCTTTGATCATTCCGGCACGGTAAAGACTCGCGAGTTTGTCTTCCGTCGCGCGGGCCAGAAGCATGACGCGGTAGGCACGCACGATGAGCGCGGGATCGAGGTCATGTTGCGCCACCGTCTTTTCCTTGACTGCCGTGACCATCAGAAAGGTGAGCTTAATGCGGCGGGGGCCTGCCCTGCAAAGGGAAAACAGGCCGTGGCGAACACCCTTTTGGCTCGCGAAGAGGTTCTTAACGGGGAAAATGCGCCGGATGCCCCGGGTGCGAACTTTGATTGTCGGAATTCCGCTGCTCTTGGCGGCGGTGACGGCCGTCGCGCTCTGGACGGTGGCCCGCGTCTCGGTGGACCAGAAAAACGAGATGTATATCGGCAGCATCGGGGAACCGACCACGCTCAATCCGGTCCAGGCAGCCGATTCTGCCGCCAGTTCGGTCACGGGCGTCGTTTTCAACGGACTGCTCAAATACAACGCCGACCTGGAAATCGTCGGCGATCTGGCCGCGGAGTGGGATTTGAGCCAGCGGAGCACGTTTTTCTTCGCCTCGGACGAAGAAGCGGTCATGGCCGCAGCCAACATGGAGGCGGGGATCGTCGACCGCGCGGCCTTGCATCTGCGGCGCTACAACGTGGGGGACAAGCGTTTGGTGCTCGAGTTGTCGCTCCCCGGGGTGAGCGATTCGCGCAAGCTGGCCGAAAAATTCGGCGTGGCGGCCATGCCGACGCGGACCGTGTCCATCGCCGCGCCCAAACCGCTGGGCGACGCGCTGTCGAGGTTCGCCGCGGAGGATCTGGCCGCACAGGTCGTGCGTGTCTGGACCAAGGGCAATCTCGGCGAGCTGGTTTTTCTGGGCAACGAGGAGGCGACGCTCGGGCGGTTGCGTGTCTGGCTGGCCGAGCGTTTCGGCGAGGAGGGGTTGCTCATCGAAACGGTGCTCGCCCCGGAGTTTCTGGCCGAGCCGGAGGTGACGTTCCGTCTGCACAACGATGTGCGCTGGCACGACGGCGCGCCGTTCACCTCGCGCGATGTCCAATTCACCTACGATGCGATCATGGATGACCGTGTGGCGTCGCCGCGCAAGCCGGACTACGAGCTCGTGCTCTCGGTCGACGCGCCCGACGAGCAGACCGTGCGCGTGGTTTACCGGCGTCCGTTTTCCCCCGCGTTGGAAAGCTGGATGATGAGCGTGTTGCCGGCGCATTTGCTGGCGGACATCGCGCCCGACCAGTGGCCGCTCACCTTCAACCGCGCGCCGGTCGGGACGGGTCCGTTCAAGTTCGCCGAATGGAAGACGAACCAGTTTGTGCGCGTGGCGCGCAACGACGATTATTTCAAAGGGCGTCCGCACTTGGACGGTATCGTCTTCCGCTCACTGCCCGATCCACTGACCCTGCGACTCGCCTTCGAAACGCGGCAGGTCGATTTCTGGTCGGTCGACCCGTGGGCCGTGGGGAGTTTCCGCGAAGATGCGCGCTTCACGCTCTTCACCTCGCCGAGCAATTCCTACAATTACGTCGGCTGGAACCTGCGGCGTCCCATGTTCCAGGACCTGCGCGTGCGGCAGGCGCTGGCCCATGCGGTCAATATCGACCAGATGATCCGCTACGTGCTCTACGGTTTCGGCACGCAGAGCACGGGAATTTTCACGCCCGAGATGTGGTTCTTCAACCCGGACGTCCAACCGCTGGCCTACGATCCGGAGAAGGCCAAGCAACTGCTCGAGGCGGCCGGCTGGGTGCCGGGTCCGGACGGGGTGCGGGTGAAGGACGGAAAGCGCTTCGCCTTCACCTTGATCACGAACAACGGGAACGTCATCCGCAGCGATATCGCCACGCTGGTGCAGGAAAACCTGCGCGCGGTCGGTATCCAAGTCACGGTCGAGATGTATGAGTGGGCCGTGTTCCTCAAACGTTTCGTCAATCAGGGCGAATTCGACGCCGTGGTCCTCGGCTGGGCCCTCGGGCAGGGGTTCGACCAGTTCCAGATCTGGCACTCCACGCAAACCGAACCCGAGCGGCTGAACATGGTCGGATACCAAAGCAAGGAAGCCGACCGTTTGCTGGAATCGGTTCGCGAAGAATTCGACCGCGCGGAAATCATCCGCCAGTGCGGCGAGTTGCAGCAGTTGATCTATGCCGACCAGCCGTATTTGTTTTTGTTCGTGCCGGAAGGAACCTCGGTCATGTGGAAAGATGCCTTCCGCGTGAAGCGTCCGGGTCCGGAAGGGGCGTGGATCGACGAACCGGTGACCATGACCAAGGCGGGGTGGAGCCATTACCTTGAATGGTTTTACCGGCCGGAATACGCGCAGGAGGCGGCGAACAACCCATGACCGCCTTCATCATCCGCCGCCTGCTCATCTCGCTCGTGCTGCTGTTTTTCATCAGCCTGATTTCCTTTTTCATCATCACCCTGACCCCCGGCAGTCCGTATCCTTGGGGCGAGCTGAACCCTAAAGTCTCCGAAGACGTGAAGCGCATCTTCCGCGAGAAGTTCCACCTCGATCGCCCGTTGCACGAGCAATACGGATTCATCATGCGCGACCTCTTCACGGGAGAATTGCGCAGCATCAAGGACGAACGGCCCGTCTTGCAGAAAATCGCCGAACGTCTCCCGGCCACGCTCGTGCTCAATCTCGGGGCGCTCGCGCTTTCCTTGAGCTTCGGTCTCATGCTCGGGGTTTACGGGGCGCGCTATGCCGGGCGTCCGCCCGACGTGATCACAAGTGTCCTCGCTTTTGTTTTCATCGCTTTGCCCGGCTTCTGGGTCTCGTATCTCCTGGCCATCGGACTGGTCAACTATGCCGCCGTGCCCATCCTCGGCACGCACACCATCGGGGTGACCTTTGCCAACGGCCTCGAGGTCTTCCTCGACCGCTGGTGGCATGTCATGTTGCCGGCGTCGATCCTCGCCATCGGCGGCATCGCGGTGCAGTCGCGTTTCATCCGCGCGAGCATGATCGAAACCCTGCGCGAGGATTACATCCGCACGGCGCGGGCCAAGGGACTCGACGAGAACGCCGTCTTCTACCGCCACGCCCTGCGCAATTCGGTCCGTCCGCTCATCACGGGTATCGGCATGCTCCTGCCCGCCCTGATCGGCGGGGCGGTGATCATCGAAAATATTTTCGCCTACCCCGGGATGGGGCGCTTGGGTTACGAGGCGGTGCTGGAACGCGATTATCCCACGCTGGTGGCGCTGAATTTCGTCACCGCCGCGCTCGTCCTGCTGGGCAACCTGCTGGCCGACGTGCTCTACGCGGTGGTCGATCCGAGGGTCCGACTGGAATGATCACGACGACACCCGAACCGCTCGAAGCCGCCGCGGCCAGTCCGGCCGCACGGGCCTTGCGACGTTTCAAGGCGAACAAGATCGGCATGTTCGCCCTCGGCATGGTCGGCCTGCTCGGGGTGGTCGCGCTGACTTTCTTCGTTCTCGACCGTCTCGGCATCCCGTGGCCGATGGATCCGAATGCGACCAATCTCGAGCGCAAGTTGATGCCGCCGAATTCGGTCAATTGGCTCGGGACGGACAACCTCGGTCGCGACGTTTTCAGCCGCCTGCTCAATGGCGCCTACATTTCGCTCACCGTCGGTTTTGTCGCCGTCTTTGTCTCGCTCTTCATCGGGGTGACGGTCGGGGCGGTGGCGGGGTATTTCGGCAAGTGGGTCGACAACCTGATCATGCGCATCGTCGATGCCATCATGTGTTTCCCCACGTTTTTCCTCATCCTCACCGCAGTGGCGCTGGTCGGTCCGAGCATTTTCAACATCATCATCGTGATCGGCTTGGTCAGTTGGACCGGCACGGCGCGCCTGGTGCGGGCGGAATTTCTCACCCTGCGCGAATCCGCCTATGTGCAAGCCGCGCGGGCCCTCGGCCAGCGCGGTCCGAAAATCATCTTCCGTCACATCTTGCCCAACGCCGCCGCGCCTATCCTCGTCACCGCCGTGCTCGGCGTCCCCGAGGCCATCCTTGCCGAAGCCGGGCTGAGCTTCCTCGGCTTCGGCGTGCAGCCTCCCCAGGCCACGTGGGGCAATATCATTGCCGACGGAAAGACCTACATCCTCGATGCTTGGTGGCTTATTTTATTTCCCGGGCTTGCCATTCTCCTCGCGGCACTGTCGTTTTACCTGACGGGTGACGCGCTGCGGCAGGCGGTGGAAACCCGGTCGGAACGACAATGAGCCAACCCATCCTCCAGATCCGCAATCTCTCCATCGACTTCATCCTCGAAGACCGCACGATCGAGGCAGTGAAGGATGCATCCTTCGAGCTGGCCTCCGGCGAGACGCTGGCCATCGTCGGTGAGAGCGGCAGCGGCAAGAGCGTGACCGCGCTGGCCCTGACCCGCCTGCTCCCCGTGCCGCCGGCCGACATCAAGCGCGGCGAGATTCTTTTCCAGGGCGAGAACGTCATGAAGATGAACGCTGCCCAGTTACGCCGGCTGCGCGGCGGCAAGATCGCCTATATTTTCCAGGAACCGAGCACATCGCTCAACCCGGTCTACACCGTGCGCACGCAGATCGGCGAAGCAGTTCGTTTGCACCGTCCGGACGTGACCGATGTCGATGCCGAGATCGTGCGCTGGCTCGACGCCGTGGGCATTGTCGATCCGGCGGCGCGCATGCACGACTATCCGCACCAATTGAGCGGCGGCATGCAGCAACGCGTCATGATCGCCATGGCGCTGGCCTGCCAGCCCGATGTGCTGGTGGCCGACGAGCCCACCACCGCGCTTGATGTGACCATCCAGGCACAAATCATGGAACTGCTCGGATCGCTCAAAGAGCGTTTCGGCATGTCGGTCATCCTGATCACGCACAATTTCGGGATCGTTTCGGGCTTTGCCTCGCGCGTGCTCGTCATGTATCGCGGCCGCATCGTCGAGCAGGGGCCGACGGAGGAGATTTTGCGTCACCCGAAGCACGACTACACGCGGGCCTTGATCGATTGCATCCCGCGGCTTGGCTCGAAGGAGAAGCGGCTCAAGACGATCGACCACGCGGCGATTGCGGCGGGGTAATTGCAGTCTTCTCAAGCTTGTAGCGGCGGGCTTTTAACCCTGGGGGCCCGGTTTGGGGGGGGTTCCGCGGGGCCAAAGCCCCCCCCCAAAAA
>CAZEYV010000040.1:0-12863 GCA_964516705.1 uncultured Chthoniobacter sp. | reverse complement strand
AAGGTAGGGGCACGCGGCCCGCGTGCCCGCCGGGCACGAGGCGGACGAGCGGGCCGCTCGTCCCTACCATCGGAGCTGAGAAAGTGGTCATGGAGCGGGTAATTTCGTCGCCGGGGCTGGCGACGCTACAGATGGCAACGCATGCTCTGACTGTTCACGCCCGGACGCGTTCAATATGGGCGCCGACGTCGTTGAGTTTTTCGTCGATGTGCTCGTAGCCGCGGTCGATGTGGTAGACGCGGTTGACCTCGGTGACGCCGTCGGCCCGGAGGCCGGCGAGAAGGAGGGCGGCGGAGGCGCGGAGATCGCTGGCCATGACGGGCGCACCGCTGAGGGCGCCGTTGCCGGTGATGAAAGCGGTCGGCGTTTCCAGACGGATCTGCGCGCCCATGCGGGCCAGTTCGGCCACGTGCATGAAGCGTTGCGGAAAAATGTGGTCGGTGATGACGCTCTCCCCGGGGGCGCGGACGAGGAGGGCGCACATCTGGGCCTGCATGTCGGTGGGGAAACCGGGATACGGGCTGGTCTCGAGGTGGAGCGGGCGGAGTCCGCCATTGGGCGAAACGGTGACGCTGCGCGCGGCGGTGGCGACGTGGAAGCCGGCGGCGCGGATCGGTTCGAGGACGGACTCGAGGTGGTCCGGGCGGACGTGGTCGACGGTGAGCGTGCCGCCGGTGATGGCGCCGGCCACGAGCATGGTGCCGGCTTCGATGCGGTCGGGGATGACGGTGTAGTCGGTGCCGTGGAGTTCTTTGACCCCTTCGATGACGATGCGGCGGGTGCCGGCGCCGGTTATCTTCGCGCCGAGGGCATTGAGAAAATTAGCCAGGTCGACCACTTCCGGTTCCTCGGCCGCGTCTTCGATCACCGTGGTGCCTTCGGCCAGAACGGCGGCCATCATGATGTTGTCCGTGCCGAGCACGGTCGTGCCGAACTTGCCGCTCATGGTGACTTCGGCGCCGCG
The DNA here is from genome assembly GCA_964516705.1 of uncultured Chthoniobacter sp. Taxonomy (GTDB): domain Bacteria; phylum Verrucomicrobiota; class Verrucomicrobiia; order Chthoniobacterales; family JACTMZ01; genus JACTMZ01. The sequence continues at coordinate 11,899 of CAZEYV010000040.1, read as the reverse complement.
CAGGCGGGGGGCGAGGACTTTGACGTTGCCGCCGGTCACGCGGACGGCGGCACCGAGGGCTTCGAAGCCGCGGAGGTGGAGGTCGACGGGGCGGTCGCCTATGACACACCCGCCGGGGAGGGAGACGCAGGCTTCGTGTTCGCGTCCGAGGAGCGGACCGAGCACGCAGACCGAGGCGCGCATTTTGCGGACCAATTCGTAAGGGGCTTCGGTGCGGATGCGTTCGGCTTTGATGACCACCGTGCCGCTGGCGCGTTCCACTTCGCAGCCGAGGGCGCTGAGAATGGTCAGCATGTAGTGGATATCGCTGAGGTCGGGGACGCCGCGGATGACGCAGCGTTCCTTGGTGAGGAGCGCGGCGGCAAGGATGGGGAGGGCGGAATTTTTCGAGCCGCTGATCCGCACCGTGCCGTTCAGCTGGCGTCCGCCGTGAACAAGAATTTTATCCATGAAAACCGACCGCGAAACGCGGGATGTTTTGATAATCCGGACGGACGGAAATGTCCCGAAATTTGCGAGCCGAAAGGAGGGTGTTAACTGCATCGGCTTGGCCCGAGCCGATTTCCAGCAGAAGGGCGCCACCGGGATCGAGGCGGCCCGGGGCGGTGTCGATCAGGCGGCGGATGAGGTCGAGCCCGTCGGCGCCGCCGTCGAGGGCGCTGGCCGGATCGTGGCGGACCTCGGGGGAGAGGGATGCGATTTCGCCGGCAGGGATGTAGGGGAGGTTGGCGATGATGAGATCGAAGCGGGTGCCGTCCGGCGGGAGGAGGTCGGCCTGGTGGAAGAGGATGCGAGCGGTGAGTGCGTGGCGGGCGGCGTTTTCCGCGGCGAGGTCGAGGGCGTCGGGCGAGAGGTCGGTGGCGTGGAGGGTGGCGGAGGGAAGTTCGAGCGCGATGGTCAGTGCGATGACGCCGCTGCCGGTGCCGATGTCGAGAATGGTCGCGGTGGGCTTGTCTTTGGCAATCTCGAGGGCGAGTTCGACGAGTTGTTCGGTTTCGGGGCGGGGGACGAGAGCGCGTTTGTCGCAGGTGAAGGTGCGTCCGTGGAATTCGGCGGTGCCAAGAACGTGTTGCAATGGTTCACGGGTGCCGCGGCGTTTGACCAAATCGCGCAACGGGGCGCGTTCGGCTTCGGCGAGCGGGCGGTCGAACTGGAGGTAGAGTTCCATCCGTTTGAGGCCGAGCACGTGGGCGAGGAGATGCTCCGAATTGAGGCGCGGATTTTCCACCCCGCGGTCGGCGAGGTAGCGCTCGGTGCCGCGGAGGACTTCGAGCAATGGGACGGTTTCAGGCATTTGGCGTTGCGGACGAGCGGGCCGCTCGTCCCTACCTTTCAAGCAAGGCCGGCTTCAGCGAGGCGGTCCTCCATGTCGCGTTGTTGGAGGGCGGTGACCATTTCGTCGAGGTCGCCTTCGATCACGCGGTCGAGATTGTAGAGGGTGAGGCCGATGCGGTGGTCGGTGATGCGGTTTTGCGGGAAATTGTAGGTGCGGATTTTTTCCTCGCGTCCGGCCCGGCCGATGAGGCTGCGGCGGTGGGCGGAATACTTCGCTTCTTCCTCGTTGCGTTTGTCTTCGAGCAGGCGGGTGCGGAGGATCTCCAACGCGGCGGCTTTGTTTTTCTGCTGCGAGCGTCCGTCCTGGCAACGGACGATTTTTCCGGTCGGGATGTGGAGGATCTGCACGGCGGAGTCGGTCGTGTTGACGCCTTGTCCGCCGGGTCCGCCCGAGCGGCAGACTTCGATGCGGAGGTCCTGCGGGCGGAGTTCGATGTCGACTTCCTGGGCTTCGGGCAGGACGGCGACCGTGGCGGTGGAGGTGTGGATGCGGCCTTGGGCTTCGGTGGCGGGGACGCGTTGCACGCGGTGGACGCCGCTTTCGTAGCGCAGGCGGCGGAAGACGGCGTCGCCGGTGACTTTGAAGACGACTTCCTTGAAGCCGCCGAGGCCGGACGGACTGGAGTCGACGGGCTCGATCCTGAGTCCCTTGGCTTCGGCGTAGCGCTGGTACATGCGGTAGAGATCGGCGGCAAAGAGGGCGGCCTCGTCGCCGCCGGTGCCGCCGCGGATTTCCACGATGGCGTTGCGGTCCTCGCTCTCGTCCGGCGGGAGGAGGGCGAATTGGATGTCGCGGTCGAGGACAGCGAGACGTGCTTCGATTTGCGGGATCTCGGCGGCGGCGAGTTCGGCCATTTCGGGGTCGGTGCCGCCGGCCAGGGCCGCGTTTTCCCCGAGTTGCGTTTTGAGCCGTCGCATTTCGTCATCGGCGGCGGCGAGCTCTTTCAGCCGGGCCTGTTCGCGCATGAGGTCGCGCGCTTTGGCCGGGTCGGCATAGAAGTCGCCGGCCGCGACGAGATGGTCCAACTCGGCCAAGCGCTCGCGTTTTTTGGCGATGAGCGGGGCGAGGTCCATGAAAAGAAAAACGGCGACCGGCCGCGGGGCGGCGCGATCACCGTGTCAGCAACCGACCAGCTAAGCTTTTTTGACGCGGGTCGCTTTGACCGAGCCGTAGCGGCGGGAGAATTTCTCGACGCGACCGGCGGTATCGATGAACTTTTGCTCGCCGGTGAAGAAAGGATGGCAGGCCGCGCAAATACCGATCTTGATGTTCCGGCGGGTCGAGCGGGTGTGGTAGACGGCCCCGCAGGTGCAGGTGATCGTGGTTTCGGCGTAATCGGGATGGAGACCGGCTTTCATGGGATCAAAAAGGTCGGCAAGGATGCCGCGGGGCGGACCGGGGTGCAAGCACTATCGGCGGCGGATTTGCTCGCTTCCCAGGGGCGGGCGGGGCGATACTTCCCCTATGGAACATTCGGCCAGGTGGTTCCTCAGGAAACATGAGGACGGCGAGGTCTTCGGGCCCATCGATTTCGCCAAACTGAAGGAGTGGGCGCGGGCGGCGCAGGTTTCGCCCCTCGACGCGGTGAGCGACGACCGGGTGAACTGGATGAAGGCGCCGATGCTGCAGGAGCTGCACATGGACTACCTGATCCAGCTGGGCGACGAGGCCTTTTACGGACCGACCACGGAGGAGGCGGTGCAGGAGTTTTTGCGTCTGGGGGAAATCGGGCCCGACACCATGTTGGTCAACTGCTGCACGGCGGCCGAGATGACCTTGCGGGAGAGCGGGTTTTTCCAGGGGGAATTGCCGGCGATGGACGAGATTGTCCAGCGCGAACCCGGACGCCGCACCATCCGCCACAATCTGCAGCAACGCATCCGCGAGCTGGAATTGCTCCTCGTCGAACGCCGCCAGCAGCTCGAGATGGCCGATGCGCGCATCCGCCAGCTGGAAAAGCGCCTGCGCGCGGCCGGTTTGTCCGCGGACTGACCGCCCCCATGGCCAAGGAGCGGCTCGATGTCCTGCTCGTGCAGCGGGGCCTGTGTCCGTCGCGCGAAAAAGCGCAACGCGTCATCATGGCCGGGGGCGTGTTCTCGGGAGGCACGCGTCTGGACAAAGCGTCGCAGCAGCTGTCCGCCGACACCCCGCTCGAAGTGCGCGAGGCCGACCGCTACGTCGGGCGCGGGGGGCACAAGTTGGAGGCGGCGCTGACGCATTTCGCGATCGATCCGTCCGGCCAGGTGTGCCTCGACGTGGGGGCCTCGACCGGCGGGGTCACCGACTGCCTGCTGCAGCATGGCGCGGCCCGGGTCTACGCGCTCGACGTCGGGCACGGGCAGCTCGACTGGAAAATCCGCAATGATCCGCGGGTGGTGGTGATGGAGCACCGCAACGCGCGCCATTTGCAACCGGGCGATCTTCCGGAGAAAGCGGATCTCGTGGTGGCCGATGTGAGTTTTATTTCGCTGACTTTGGTCTTGCCGCCCGCGGCGGGGGTTCTTACTGACGGCGGGGTGATCGTGGCCCTGATCAAGCCGCAGTTTGAATTGTCCCGCGCCGAGGTCGGCCGCGGCGGCGTGGTGCGTGACGAGGCGCTGCGGGACAAGGCGGTGGAAAAAATCCGCGATTTCGCCGCCGGCGCGGGGTGGACATGGGGCGGGGTGGTGGCTTCGCCGCTCGCGGGAGCGGACGGCAACCGCGAATTCCTGTGCCTGCTGCGGCCATGAAAGCGGGGCTTTTGGCGCGGGTCGACAACCCGCAGGCGGGTCCGCTCGTCGCCGCGCTGCGCGAGGCGCTCATGGCGCGCGGGGTCGAGGTTCTGCTCGAAAGCCGCACGGCCGCGCTGCTCGGTCCGTCCGCGCCCGGCCTCGGCGAGACCGATCTGGCCGCCGGCAGCGACCTGCTCGTTTTGCTCGGCGGGGACGGCACGATTCTGCGCGCCCTGCACCGCATGCGCGGGGCGGTGCCGCCGGTTTTCGGCATCAACCTCGGCTCGCTCGGCTTTCTCACCGGCGTGCACAGCGAGGAATGGCCCAAGGCGGTCGAGAGCATCGCGGCGGGGGATTTCCAGTTGAGCGTGAGGACCCAGTTGCGCGTCGAACTCGAGCGCGACGGCAAGGTCGTCGAAACCTTCACCGGCTTGAACGACGCGGTGGTCAGCCGCGGCCAGCATTCGCAACTTATCAAGGTCGGTGTGCGCGTCGACGGCGAGGACTTGTGCGTCTACAACGCGGACGGCCTGATCGTGGCCACGCCCACCGGTTCGACCGCCTACTCCATGTCGGCCGGCGGTCCGCTGCTCCTGCCGGGCAGCGCGTGCTTTGTCATAACCCCCATCTGCCCCCACGTCCTGACCAACCGCTCGACCGTGGTGGCCGACACGGCGCGTCTGGAGTTGCGGCTGACGGGGGGCGGGCCCGGGGTGACGGTCAATGTGGACGGCCAGGAGATCCGCGCCTTCGGCCCCGGCGACGTGCTGCGTCTCTCGCGGGCGGAGGAAAAGCTCCGGCTGGCCACGCTGCCCGGCCGCACCTTCAGCGGCGTGCTGCGCGAGAAATTGAAATGGAGCGGCAGCAACGTATGAGCGGCGGGGCAAGGTTGCTCGACCCCTCGCGCGTGCGGCTGGATCTGCCCGCGGATTCGCGCGAAGGCGCGGCGGAGGCCGCCATGGCCCTGCTGCGCGATGACCCGCGCCTTGTCTCGTGGGAGGAATTCCGGCGCTCGGTCGGTCCCAAGCAGGTCGTGGATCTGGAGGGTTCTGATGGCACCGTGGTGCTGGCGCACGGACGCGACCCCGCGGTCAGGGAAATGACCATGGCCGCCGCGCGTTTCTCCGCGCCCTCCTGTCCGCGTCTCGTCTTTGTCTTCGCCATCCCCTCGGCCATGGCCGGGGAATACCTGCGCGCGGTCGGGGCGCTGGCCCGCGCCTGCCGTGAGGAAGACAAGCTGGCCGTGCTGTTGTCCGCCCCCGATCCGGAGACCTTCGCCGGCACGCTGGAGGAATGGATGGCGTGAGCGCGGCGGAACTTGCGGGCGCGGACGCCGGAGGGCACATTGCGCGGATGCCGCTCATCTCGGTCCGCAACCTGCGCACTTGGTTTCCCGTCTTCGGGGGTGTTTTCCGCCGCCGCACCGGCGAGATCAAGGCGGTGGATGACGTGAGTTTCGACATCGGGCCGGGTCAGACGGTCGGCCTGGTCGGCGAGAGCGGGAGCGGCAAGACGACGGTCGGCCGCACCCTGCTCAAGCTCACGCCCGCCACCTCCGGGCAGGCGCTCTACGAGGGGCGCGACATTCTCCCCTTGGGCGAGACGGAATTCCGTCCGCTGCGCAAGGATCTGCAGATGATTTTCCAGGATCCGTTTGGTTCGCTCAATCCGCGCATGACCATCGGGGCGATCCTCGCCGAGCCGCTGGAGATCCATTTTCCGCAGATGACGAAAGCCGACCGCCGCGAGCGCGTGGCGGAGTTGCTCGGTCTGGTCGGGTTGCCGGCCGATGCCATGGGGCGTTATCCGCACGAATTCAGCGGCGGGCAGCGCCAGCGCATCGGCATCGCGCGGGCGCTGGCGGTCAAGCCGAGGTTCATCGTTTGCGACGAACCGGTCAGCGCACTCGACGTCAGCGTGCAGGCCCAGATTGTCAATCTGCTGCAGGACCTGCAGGAGCAGCTGGGCATCGCCTACCTCTTCATCGCGCACGACCTTGCGGTCGTGCAGCATGTGAGCGATCATGTCATTGTCATGCACCGCGGAAAAATCGTCGAATCGGCCCCGGCCGCCGCGATCTACGACGATCCGCAACATGAGTACACGAAAAAGCTGTTGTCGGCCGTGCCGAAACTGGCGGCCTGAGGGAGGCGTGACCGGCTGATGACCACCTACGCGCGCAAACTGGCCGGATTGCAATGGCCGTTGCTGCTTTTGGTGCTCCTGCTCGGCGCTTTCGGGATCTTCGCCATCTACAGTGCGACGTGGATGCGCGAGCAGGACTTCTGGAACCGTCAGCTCGTCTTCCTGCTGGCCGGTCTCGTGCTTTGTGTCGGGGTGGCCATGACCGACTACCGTTGGGTGCGGGCGGGTGCTTTGCCGCTCTATCTCGCGGGACTGGTCGGGTTGCTCGTCGTGCATTTTTTCGGGACGACGGTCTACGGGGCCCGGAGCTGGCTGGACTTCGGTTTCATCAATTTCCAGCCTTCGCAGCTGGCCATCGTCGGGGCCATCATGCTGATGGCGTTGTTTCTGTCCGAATACGAAAGCATGCCCGCGCCGTTGCGGATCGCCCTCTGCGGCGTCATCACGGCGGTGCCTTTCCTGCTCATCCTCATCCAGCCGGACCTCGGTTCGGCCATCGTGTGGATGCCGGTCATTCTGGCCATGCTTTACACCGCGCGGATCCCGGCCCGTTACCTGATCAGCATGATCCTGCTGGTGCTGGCGGTCATTCCCCTGATGGTCAACTTCGGCCTGCGCCCTTACCAGCGTCAGCGCATCATCACCTTCCTCGATCCGGAGCTGGATCCGCGCGGGGCGGGGTGGACGATCAACCAGTCGCTCACCGCGATCGGTTCCGGCGGATGGGAGGGCAAAGGGTTCAAGGCCCCGAACACGCTGAACGAGCTGGGCTTCCTGCCTAGCACGATCGTGCACAACGATTTCATTTTCTCGGTCATCGGCGAGCAGCACGGCTTCATCGGCGGGGCGCTCTTGTTGCTCGGCTTTCTCGCCCTGATCGGTCTGGGTTTGTATGTCGCGCTGCGGGCCTCGGACGACCTCGGGCGTTTGCTCGCGGTCGGCCTGACCACGCTGCTCTTCACCCACACTTTCATGAACATCGGGATGACCATCGGGGTGACGCCGATCACCGGTCTGCCCTTGCCTCTGGTTAGTTACGGCGGGTCCTTCCTGCTCACGGTCCTCTTCAGCGTGGGGATCCTGCAGAGCATCTGGGTGCACCGCGGCGGGGTGAAGTCGCGGGGCGGATGGTGAAGCCGGCCCTCGCGGAACGCGCCGGGCCGGTCTTTCCTACAGAGTAGAACCGTTTTTTTCCGCCCTTTTTCTTGCCCGGCCCCCGATCCGGCCGGATAGTTTCCGTTCAGCCGATGGTTCCCACCAAATTCATCCTGGCCTTGGCCTTGGCCACCAGTTCCGCTGCCTCGTTGTCCGCCTCGACCCCGCTGTCTTTCGAGGAGCAGGCGCTGCGCCTGCGCGAGAATGTGCTTCTCCGGGTCGAGCCCCGTCTCCCCCGTCCGGCGGCCGCGGCGGCCCGGGCCGGCAATTCGCGCCGCTACCCCTGGAAGAACAATATCATCACCACCGTTTTCTGGGTCGGGGAGCAACCGACGCAAAACAACCCCGTGCCCAACTGCAAAAGCTCCTGGGACGTCAACTGGGCCAAAAATTTCGGCGGCTACGACAACCCGGACCCCAAAGCGCGCCGCGGCTACATCCCGGCACGATTCATTCCGCGGCAAAACCCGTTCTACATCGCGCTTCCCTACAATGACGTGACCCGGGGCAAGACCAAGCCCGAGGCCCCGCGGGTCATCCCGTGGTTCCGCGAGTCTTTCGTCAAAGCCGGCCGGACGGTTTGCAAGGGCCGGTGGGTGGCGATCCGCTACCGCGGCCGCGAGGCCTACGGGCAATGGGAAGACTGCGGTCCCTTCCGCACCGACCATTGGCAATACGTGTTCGGCAACCAGCGGCCGATGCCCAACCTGAACCAAGCAGCCGGGTTGGATGTTTCCCCGGCCATCCGGGACTATCTCGGGATCCGTGGCAAATGCCCGACCGATTGGCGCTTCGTCGAGTTCAGCGAAGTGCCCCGCGGGCCCTGGGCCCAATACGGCGACAACAACACCTTCGTGCAGCAAAGACGGCGCGCCGACGTTCGTTTTGCCGAAACCGGCCGCGGTTCCGCCGCCGCACCCGCACGAGGGAACTGACCCGCCGATGAATTCCCGCGCCGCGGCGCGCATCCCGAACGGGACCATGCGCGTATCAACTTGGCTGTCCGGTGGTTCGGCAAACTGCAGCGTTGCTTCGGCTGACCAGAAACTGCTACTTTGATCCTTTCGGCGCAAACTTGATGAAAATCATCAGCATCAACGGGGAAGAGGTTGCGCCTCCGCTCAACGGGCATGCCTGGGAGGCGGAGACCGACCTCTTCGCCAAATGCTCGGCCTACGATGAACCCGAGCGGGCGCAGGCCCTCGGGATTTATCCGTTTTTCCGTCCGATCGAAGAAATGGACGGCGCCGAGGTCCTTTGCGAGGGCAAGCGCGTCGTCATGGTCGGCTCGAACAACTACCTCGGCCTGGCCAACGACCCGCGCGTGGTTGAAGCCGCCGTCGGGGCGACCCGCAAATACGGCCTCGGTTGCACCGGATCGCGCTTCCTCAGCGGCAACCTCATCCTGCACGAGCAGCTCGAGGAGGCGCTCGCCGCCTACATCGGCAAAGATTCCGCCCTGCTTTTTTCCACCGGCTACTTCGCCAACCAGGGCGCGCTGACCTGCCTGTTCGAGGAGGGTGACTTCATCCTCTGCGACAAAGAAAACCACGCCAGCTTGATCGACGGCTGCCGCATGTCGCCGGCCAAAATCATCCCCTTTGCCCACAATTCCCCCGAGTCCCTGCGCCGCCGCCTTTCCCGCCTTCCCGCCGGGGCCGGCAAGATGGTGGTCATCGACGGCGTCTTCAGCATGTCCGGCGACATTGCGCGGCTGGCCGAGTTGATGGACGTGGCCGAGGAATTCGGCGCCAAATTCTACGTCGACGAGGCCCACGCCCTCGGGGTCATCGGGCCCGACGGCAAAGGCAGCGCGCACCACACCGGCACGGCCGACCGCGCCGACCTCATGATGGGCACCTTTTCCAAATCGCTCGGTTGCATGGGCGGGTTCCTCGCCGGCGGCAAGGACGTGATCAAATACGTCCGCCACAAGGCCCGCTGCTTCATTTTCACCGCGTCACCCACGCCCGCGGTGGCCGGCGGCGTGATGAAAGCCCTCGAGATCATGCAGGAGGAGCCGTGGCGCATCGAGAAGCTCTGGGAAAACACCCGCCGCATGCACCGCGGTTTCCGCGAACTCGGTTTCCATATCGGCACGACCGAAACACCGATCGTCCCGATCCTCGTCGGGGACGAACAGAAAGCCTTCTTCTTCTCCCAGCGCCTGTTCGACAGCGGGATCTTCGCCACCCCGGCCATCTATCCGGCCGTGCGCCGCGGACAAGCCATCATCCGCACCAGCTACATGGCGACCCACACGCCGGAGCAACTCGACTACGTGCTCGAAACCTTCGAGCGCATCGCCCGCGAACTGCATATTTTTGAAGACGATGCCTACCAGCGCGCCGCCGGGGAAATCCCCCAAAGGCATCCAGATCCACACCTGCCGCACCCGGTCCGAACTGCGGCAGTTTGAGGACTGCGGCGAGGACGTCCTCGGCTCCGCCCCGCAATTTGTCCCGCCGATTCCCGGCAGCGTGGCCGGTTTCTTCCGGGGCAACTCGCCCTTCCTGCGCACCACGGGAGAACTCGCCGCCTTCATCGCCCGGCGCGACGGACGCCCGGTCGGACGCATCGCCGCCATCCGCAACCGGTTGCACAACGAATACCACGGCGACCGGGCCGGCTTCTTCGGCTTTTTCGATTTCGCCGATGACGAGACCGCCGACGCGCTCTTCGCCGCCGCCTGCGCCTGGTTGCGCGAGCGCGGCCTGACCTGCATCCGCGGACCGTATTCGCCCAGCATCAACGACAGCTGCGGGCTTCTCTCCGCCGGTTTCGACGATCCGCCCACCGTGTTCATGCCGTGGAATCCCGCGCGCTACGTCGAGACCTACCGGCGGCTCGGTTTGTCCGAGGTCCGGCGTTTGTATGCTTTTTCCATGGATATGACCGCGCCCGCCGATCCCGTCATGGTCCGTCTCTCCGAACGGGCGCGGGAGAAAAGCGGACTGAGCACCCGCCTGTTCGATCTGCGGCAACCGGAGAAGGAACTGCGCATCCTGCAACGTCTTTACAATGTCACGCTCGACCGCAATTGGGGCTACGTGCCGGTCACGTGGGAGGAATTGGAACATTCCGCAGCCGGCCTGCGCACCATCGCCGATTCGCACCTTCTTTACTTCGTCATGCACGGCGGCCGCGAGGTCGGCTATTCCATCTCGCTGCCCGACATCAACGAATTCCTCCTCCGCTCCAAGTCCTGGCCCCGCGGATTCCTCCGCCTGCTGCCCATGCTCTGGATGATCAAGACCGGGCGCCCGCGCCGCGCCCGCCATCTCATCATCGGCATCGAACCCGAGTTCCGCCGCCGCAGCGGCATCGCGCCGTATCTCTACCGCGAAACCTTCCGTCATGTCGGCGCGCATTACCCCGTGGCCGAGGTTTCCTGGGTCGAGGCCAACAACGAACAAATCGTGCGCGGCATCGAAATCCTCGGCGGACGCCGTTCCAAAGAATACACCATCTGGGAGAAACCCCTGTAGCCATGCGCCTGCTCGTCACCGGAGCCACCGGATTCATCGGACGCACCCTCGTCCTGCGCGCCCTGCGCGACGAACGTGTCGACGAGGTCATTGCCCCGGTGCGCTCCGGGGACAAATTGCGCGCCCAGCTCGCGCGCGAGGGGGTGACGGCTGCGCCGAAACTCACCATCCTCGAAGCCGAGGCTCCCCATTGGGACTTCCGTCACCTCGGGCCGGTCGACCGCGTGGTCCATTGCGCCGGCGTCCTCTTCGGCCGCTCCCGCGACGAATATTTCCGGGTCAATGTCGACGGCACCCTGCGTCTGCTCGAGTCGGTGCCCGGCCACCCGGAGGCCGTGGTGCTTTCCTCGCAATCCGCCGGCGGACCGACCCCCGAAGGGCATCACAGCAAAAGACTCGCCCATCCCGACCGTCCGATCTCGTGGTATGGCGAATCGAAGTTGCACATGGAAAAAGCCGTGCGGCAAGCGGGCCACGAACGCGTCCGTTTCCTCCGTGCGCCCATGGTGCTGGGTCCGGGTGACCAAGCCACGCTACCGCTCTTCCGCATGGTCCGCGGGAAAATTTGGACCAAACCCGGGCGCGCATTGAAGCACTTCAGCTGGGTCTCCTCCGACGATCTGGCCGACGCGATCGACGCATGGTTCGTGCAGGGTGGTGAATTGGACCTCGCGCACGTGACCTCGCCCGGCACGATCACGGATGCGGATCTCATGCTCACCGCCGGCAAAGTGAGCGGACGCCAAGGCAAGCTGGTCGCGATCCCGCAAATTTTCCTCAAACCGGTCGCCTTCGCCTCGAAATTCATTCCCGCCATCGGCCGGAGCGTCCCGTCGCTCACCGCCGACCGCGCCCGGGAGATCTGGCCCAACCGCTGGGTCATCGACCCCGAACCCTTCCATGAGGCCACCGGATGGCGCGGAAAAGCCACGCTCGAGGACACGCTGGGCCGGACGCTCGCGTGGTTCCAACGCGAGGGGCTGGTTTAGATTTTTAACAGAAGGCAACGAAGGAAACGAAGAGGAGAGCAGGCTTCGGGGTCTGCCTTCGTTCTCTTCGTTATC
>CAZEYV010000039.1:0-3521 GCA_964516705.1 uncultured Chthoniobacter sp. | reverse complement strand
AAACGTGACGCGAACCATCAACCTGTCGCGTCCGTGGCGGCGCGCGAAATACCGTGACCTCGTCGAGGAAGCGGAGCCGGGTTGGTTCGCGCGCGATGTCTCCGGCCGCCGCAACCGCGCGCTGGAACTTGGTCTCGATATTTCGCACTGCGTCGAGGATTACGAGGTGACGCAGCATGTCTTCGAGAAGCTGGTCGAAGAGAAGACGATCGATCCGTGCTTTGTCACCCATTGTCCGAAGGAATTGATCCCGCTGGCCAAGACCAACCCGGAGGATCCGGCCGTGCTCGATGTTTTCGAGTTGGTCATGAACGGGCAGGAAATCGCGCCGGGTTATTCGGAATTGAACGACCCGGTGGTGCAGCGCGAGCGGTTGGTCGAGCAAAGCGGCGGCGAGCAGCACAAAATCGACGAAGAATTCTTGCAGGCCCTCGAATACGGCATGCCGCCGGCCGGAGGCATGGGCATGGGTATCGACCGCTTGATCATGCTGCTGACCGGGGCAGACTCGATCCGCGAGGTCATTTTGTTCCCGCACCTCAAACCCAAGGCCGAATAAGGACGCCCGCGAGAGGCGGGTCAGGGATTCACCGTCACCCGCAGGAATCTCGGTGTCGCCGCGGAGAACGGCAGCGGATCGCGATGGGTGGTGGTCTTTTCCGTGGCGACAAAAGCCGGGCCTGCGGGCGCCCAGCCAACGAGGTCCGAACTCGCTTCGACTTGGTATTCGAGGCCGGGGACCGACTCGAAAGTAAGCTCCAACTGCCCGGCAACCATCGCCACCGCGTTGATTCGGAAGGTGCTGGCGGAACTGAGCGGATCGGTCTGCGTGGCGAAGAGTTCGTGGTAGTCGGACAAACCATCGCCGTCGGAATCGGCGCGGTGGCGATCCGTGCCGTAAACCGTGGTTTCATCCGTATCGCTGATTCCATCGCCGTCGGTGTCGGGCCCCGCATCGAGCACGGTGAGCGCAGTGACGGCACCAATCACTGGTCCGGCGGCGTTGCGGGCGACCACGAAATGGGTGCCGGCGAGGGATGGCCTCGCGACCAAGGCTGCATCGGCCGTCGTGACGGTCTTTTCGCCTTCGTGATACCACTGGTAGGTCACGGGGCTCGACGACTTGACGGTGATATCGAGGACGAGCGGATCGCCGTCCCTGACCACAAGCCGGCGGGCCGGCTTGCCAGTGAACAGGGGTAGGGCGCTATGGCCCGGAACCTGGAGGAAAACAGCGTCGGCAATCATGCTGCCCGAGGTGTCGGATTCCGGGTCGGAGGTGAAACGTTCGATCGAGAGCCGCACCCACGCGGCCGAGGCGGGCGTCACACTTTCCAGCGACCACGCGATTGCCCGGTGCGGGCTCGTTGCATCGACGAGGGGCGTGATCACCTCGGAGATTGGGACGCTCGCGCTGTCGAGAAACTCGAGCCGCAGGCGGCCTTCGGCGCCTGCTCCGATCGGATCGGCGGCGGAATTGGCGGCCAGCAGTCCGTAGCGGACGATGGCTCCGGGGCGGGCGGCCACCGTCTGGGTGAAGCCTGTGCGGTCGGTGGTGCGAGCGGGCGGAGCGGACGCATCATCCACGAGTCTCAATGCCGTGGCGACGAGGCGCCCGGCGGAACCCGTCGGGCCGCTGGTCTCGAGGCCCGCTTGAATAAAAGCAACATTAGTCAGGGGAATGGCGGCTTGGATGGTGAATTTCCCCACGGTCTTCACCGAGGTCGCCACATCATAAAAACTATAGTCCCCCCGAAAGATACGGATAAAGGCGAGGGCTTCTGTCCCGACCGGAAAGGCCTCATTGATCTCGATCGTGCCGGTGTAGGTCAGGTTGAGTCCGCGGACCAGAGCTCCGCCAAGCTGACGATAGACAACGGCGTTTGCACCCGGGGAGGGGGCGGACTGGTGCACGGCGAGCGTGACCATGTCGTTCACCGCCGTGGCTGGTATGCTGGCGGGGGTGATCCCGCCACCGGAAATTTCCCGGCCATTGGCATCGAGTTGGTTGAGCCAACCGCTCCAGCCACCGGCACTGGCATCGGTGAGCAGATTTGATGCGATGGTTTCTCCCGGGATCATCGTATTCAAGCGACCAATGCGCACCGAGGAACGCCCGTGCAGCGCACCACTGGTCACGGTGCTCAAGTTGCCATCGTCGACCGTATTCCAGTTGGCCCAGTGCGGTCCTTGATAGGTCTCAAAGTCGCCGTCGGCCAAGTCGCTGGGCCAGGGGGAGGGTTGCCAGACGCGCACCCAGTCGATGAGAAAGTTGCTGGGAAAGATCGCGTCGTTGGCCGGCGCGCCATCAAACACGCCGCCGACGGCCGCGTTCATGATGAGAAACATCGGCCCTTGGGGAACTTTCTCGGTATCCGTGAAAACAACCTGGTCGTTGAAGTGCGTCTGGATGCGACTGCTCGTCCATTCCAACCCGTATTCGTGGAAGCCGGCCTGGAGGTTGAGACCGGTGTTGAGTTCGGCGCTGTTGTATTGGTTGACGCGGTCGGCACCCACTTTGAAGTGGTGGGCACTGGTCGTGATGTTCGGGAGTGAGCCGCGCGCCTCCATCACGTCGATTTCATCGTCCCAATACCAGGGGTCCGGGGCATTGAGCAGCCAAAGGGCTGGCCACATGCCTTGACCCGCCGGCAACTGGGCCCTCCACCGAACGATGCCGAAGCGGAATTGGAACTCGTCTGCGGTGTTCAGCTTTCCCGAGGTGTAGCGGTGGAACTGCGGATCGTAGATGCCCACCGGATTAACCACAGCCTCGCGCCTGGCCTGGATCTGGAGAACGCCGTCGTTCACCGTGACATTGTTCGGCGAGTAGTATTGGCGCTCCCCATTGATGGTCCCCGCCTGGGTCCATGGGGCGAAGGGCTCATTGAACCATTGCGGTTCAACATAACGCCCGTCGCTGGCGCGCCGATACCAAGCGTTGACTCCGACGGCGACGTCCCACTTGCTGAGGTCCACCGAAGGCGCTTCGAACTCGTCGTTCCACACCAGACGGTGCCCGGGCACATTGAGTTCCGTGTCGGCATGCCCGGTCGGACCACAACTTAGAACCAAAACCATCCAGCCGAGAGGGTTGCGAAAACAGCGGGCCGGGGCGGACACCCCGAAGCTATAAGCGCAGATACGGCATTGCGCAACTCGACGGGGTCAGGGTGATCGGCCTGAATCTGGCCGCGGGATGGATGAAACGGCGCGGCGAGGCTTGGGTTGGGTGAGGCGTCGCGGTCGGTTGGGTCCTATCACGCGAAGTTATCGCCAACTGACAGGGAGAGACTCCAAAGCATGGAAGTGCCAGGTATCACGATAGCGGGCCGGGGAGTCCAAGCGCAGATTGGGCAGGCGCTCGAAAAGCACGCGGAGAGCGGTTTGCATTTCGAGACGGGCCAGAGGGGCGCCGATGCAGAAGTGGATGCCGGCGCCGAAACTGACGTGGGGATTCGGACTGCGAGTGGGGAGGAACTCGGCGGGGGACGGGAATTTGTGCCCGTCGCGGTTGGCGG
>CAZEYV010000038.1:0-8971 GCA_964516705.1 uncultured Chthoniobacter sp. | reverse complement strand
TGCAGGCAATTGCTGGCCGATCTGAGATTGCGGCGGGCCAGGCAGTTGCCGAGTTCGAAGATGATGCCGCGACGGGTTTCGGGGACGAGGAGGGCGATGTCTTCTTCGCAGATCTCGCGGCGTTCGTCGCCGAGGTAGGTGTCGATTTTGTCGAGTTCGTTGAGGACTTGCCGGGTATCTGAGCCGACATACGCGGCAAAGCGTTCGAGGGCATCCGGGTGGAATTTCAGTTTCCGCTCTCGCGCGGCGGAGGTCGCGGCTTGGCGGGCGACTTCGTCTTCGTCGAAGCGGGGGCCGCCGGACGGTTTGTCGAGGACGTCGGTGGCGGCGAGTTTGGTGAGGGATTTATAGGCGGTGCGGCGTTTGTCCGGACTGATGGCGCTGAGGAGGAAACGGGTGCCGTCGGGGAGGCCGGACTCGAGGATTTTCAGCAATTCCTCGAGGGCTTCCAGGACGGCTTTGCTCCCGCCGAGTTGGGTGTCGGAGAGAAAGTTGGCGCTCTTGAGCCAGACGAGTTTTTCCGAGGCGAGGAAGCCGGGCATGCTGAGCGAGAGGATGGCTTCGCGGATGATCGAGGCGGCGTGCTCGGCGTTGTCCGCGTGGGCGTCGATCGTCTCGACGGCGAATTCGCCGCCCTCGGCGGGGGAGAGTTCAACGGCGAGTTCTTTGGCGCGGGACTTGACGGCCATTTCGTCGTTGCCGGCGACGAGGTGGATCGCGGCGTCTTGGGCGGCTTTCTTGGTTTTAGTCGGCATCCTGGTGTAGCGGCGGCGTCCCCGCCGCCGGTCGTTGGTTCGATCCGCCGCCGGGGACGGCGGCGCTACATGTTTTAGCCACGGCACTCTGTGCCGCGCCAGACCGGAAACGCGGCACAGAGTGCCGCGGCTACATGGGCGGATTAGCGGCGGCGCTTTTTCGCGCCGTAACTGACCGCACGGCGGGTCGGGGAGATTTTTTCCAGGCCGGTGCCGGCTTTGAGTTCGGTGATCTGGTCGCGGAGGAGGGCGGCGCGTTCGAATTCCAAGGCGGAGGAGGCCTCTTCCATTTCTTGGGTCAGTTCGGCCAGCAATTCGGAGAGCGAGAGACCGCTGCCGTCCTCGGCGACGCGGGAGGTGTCGTCGGGCTTTCCCTTGAGAATGACATGGAGGCTTTCCTGTACGGCGCGGACCACGCTGCGCGGCGTGATGCCGTGCTCCTCGTTGTATTCCATCTGGCGGCGGCGGCGGTAGTCGCAGATTTCGATCAGGGCGCGGATGCTGCCGGTCATGGTGTCGGCGAAGAGCACGACTTCGCCGTCGACGTGGCGGGCGGCGCGTCCTGCTGTCTGGATAAGCGAGGTCTGGCTGCGGAGATAGCCTTCCTTGTCCGCGTCGAGAATGCAGACCAGTCCGACTTCGGGCAGGTCGAGGCCTTCGCGGAGGAGATTGATGCCGACGAGAATGTCGAATTCTCCGGCGCGGAGGGCGCGGAGGATTTCCACGCGCTCGATGGTATCGATGTCGCTGTGGAGGTAACGCACTTTGAGTCCGATGTCGCGGAGGTAGTCGGAGAGGTCTTCGGCCGTGCGTTTGGTCAGGGTGGTGACCAGGACGCGTTGCTGTTTTTCGATGCGCTGGCGGCAGAGTTCGATCGTTTCGTCGATCTGGTCTTTGAGCGGACGCATGGTGATCTTCGGATCGAGCAGTCCGGTGGGGCGGATGATTTGTTCGGCAACGAGCGGGGCGCCGGGGGTCGAGACGTCGAAGTCCTCGCGCGCGCGTTGGAGGAGAGCGGCGCTTTCTTCCAGGCTGAGGCGGTTGTCCGGCCGGACAGCGGGGAAAAACTCCTTGTTGCCAACGTGGCTGTTGCGGATTTCGAAATCCCCGGGCGTGGCGCTCATGTAAAGGAGTTGGTTGGTCATGCCCATGAACTCGGGGAAATTCATCGGACGGTTGTCCATGGCGCTGGGCAGGCGGAAGCCGTAGTCGACGAGGACCTGTTTGCGCGAGCGGTCGCCGGCGTACATGCCGCCGATTTGCGGGATGGAAGCGTGGGATTCGTCGATGACGCAGAGGTAGTCCTTGGGAAAAAAGTCGAGGAGGGTGAACGGGCGCGAGCCGGGGGGGCGTCCGGTGAGGTGGCGCGAATAGTTTTCGATGCCCGTGCAGAAGCCCATTTCTTCCATCATCTCGAGGTCGAACTCGGTGCGCATTTTGAGCCGCTGCGATTCGAGGAGTTTGCCCTGCGACTCGAGTTCGGCGAGGCGTCCGTCGAGTTCGGTGCGGATGGTGCCGAGGGCGCGGCGGAGTTTGTCCTGCGGGGTGACGAACTGTTTGGCGGGGAAGATGGTCAGGCCGGGGACGGTTTTGTTCACGTTGCCGGTCAGCGGATCGAAGAGGCTGATGCGGTCGATGTTGTCGCCGAAAAATTCCACGCGGACAGCTTCCTCGTCCATGTTGGCGGGGTGGACTTCGACCACGTCACCGCGGACGCGGAACTTGCCGCGGCCGAAGGCGATGTCATTGCGGGCGTAGAGGAGATCGACGAGGCGTCCGAGGAAGGCTTCGCGCGAGAGGTCGGCACCTGCCGTGAGCGGGAGCAGCATCTGCTGGTAGTCTTCCGGCGAGGCGAGGCCGTAGATGCACGACACGCTGGCCACGACAAGGACGTCGCGGCGTGTGAGCAGCGAACTGGTGGCAGAGAGGCGGAGGCGTTCGATCTCCTCGTTGATCGAAGAATCTTTTTCGATGTAGGTGTCGGTGCGCGGGATGTAGGCCTCGGGCTGGTAGTAGTCGAAATAGCTGACGAAATACTCGACCGCGTTGTCGGGGAAGAACTGTTTGAACTCGGAGTAAAGCTGCGCGGCGAGGGTTTTGTTGTGCGAGATGACCAGGGTGGGACGGTCGAGGTTGCGGATGATGTTGGCCGCGGTGAAGGTTTTGCCCGAGCCGGTCACGCCGAGGAGCGTCTGGTGGCGGTTGCCCGCCTCGAGCGACCGGGTAAGTTTTTCAATAGCCGGCCCTTGGTCGCCGCAGGGCGCATGGGGAGAGGCGAGGCGAAAGGACATGGCGGAAACTGCAAATTAGACGGGCGGCGGGCCGGAATCCAGCGGGTTGGTTTTGAAACAGAGGGAAACGAAGGGGATTGAGAAATGGCTGCGGAGAGACTACGGTCCAATTATCGCCGCGTCCTCATGGCGCGGCGCGAAACCCGCACATTTTATGGTCAAAATCGTCACCCAACTCGCCGTCTTCATCGAAAACAAACCCGGAACCTTGGCCGCCGTCTGCGACGTGCTGGCCAAGGAGGGGATCAACATCTGGGGCTTGGCTACTTCCGACACCACGGACCACAACGTTGTCCGTCTGGTGCTCGACGACCCGGACCGTGCCTTGGACTTGTTCGAGGAACGCGGGACTTTGGTGGTGGAGAACGAAGTCCTCATGGTGGAAAACCGCAACCAGCCCGGTGCGCTTTCGAAAATCGCCAAGGCGCTGGCCAAGAAGAAAATCAACATCGAATACGCCTACCTCGCGAGCCATCCGGGCGATGTGCGCGGGTTGCTTATTCTTCGGGTGAGCAATCCTAAGTCCGCGCTGGCCGCGCTCAGAGCATTGAAGATTTGAGCGGGTTCTTCGGGCTCTGCCTTACCCGCCTCCGACCGTCGGGTCGCCGGTGAAGACGGGGACGAATTCGAATTTAGTCCCGTCGAAGAGCCCGAGGTCACTCAGTTTGAGGGCGGGAATGACGAGCAGGGCGAGAAAAGACAGCGTCATGAACGGGGCGTGCAACGTGCTGCCGAGTTCCTTTGCCTGGGCCGAGAGGCGGGCGTAACCGCCGGCGACGTCCTCGGCGTAGCCGTCGCTCATCAGCCCGGCCACGGGCAAGGGCAACACATCTTCTTTGTCGTCGCCGACGGCACAGATGCCGCCTTCATTGGCGATGAGCAGGTTGATCGCGCGGGTCAGTTCTTCGTCACCGGTTCCGACGGCGACGAGATTGTGGCAATCGTGGGCCACGCTGGAAGCGATCGCGCCGCGTTTGAGTCCAACGCCGCGCACGAAGGCGACGGCGGGCGGAGCGTCGCCGTAGCGGTTGACCACGGCGATCTTGAGCACATCCCGCGCGGCATCGGCCACGGCGCGGCCGTCGTGCAGGAGAGGTTCGGCCTCGCCCGCACCGGTCACGATCTGACCGTCGAGCGCCTCGATGACGCGGATCGTGCCGCGTCCGGCCGGGACGGCGAAATCGGACGCCTTCTTCGGCAGCACGTGGAACCTGTTGACGCGGGGCGAACGGCTCCTCGGCAAAAGCGACTCCCCGGCGCGCGCCACGCACTGCCCGTCGATCCAGGTTTCCGCGACGGCAAAGCCGGTGAGGTCGCGCAAGCGGATGAAGTCGGCCGGATCACCGGGTCGGAGCAGGCCGCTGCGCAGACCGTAATGCAGCACCGGGTTGAGGCACGCGGCCCGTAGAACGTGAAAAACCGGGACACCTTTGGCCGCGGCGCGGGCGCAGAGGCTGTTGATGTGCCCTTCGAGAAGATCGTCCGGGTGCTTGTCGTCGCTGCAGAGCATGCAGGATTCCGGACGCTCGCCGAGCAGCGGCCAGAGTTCCTCGAAATTCTTCGCCGCGGATCCCTCGCGGATCAGGATCTTTTGGCCGAGCGACAATTTTTCGCGGGCCTCGTCGATTTGGAAGCACTCGTGGTCGGTCTCGATGCCGGCCGCGACGTAGGTGGCGAGGTCCGCGCCGCGCAACCCGGGGGCGTGTCCGTCGATACGCTTGCCGTGCTTCTTGGCGATGTCGATTTTCCGCATGACCTCGGGATCGCCGTGGATGACCCCCGGGAAATTCATCATCTCGGAGAGATAGACGAGCGAGGGATCGGCGCAGAGTTCCTCGACGGCCTCCGGTCCCATGGTGGCCCCGGCCGTTTCGAAGTTGGTCGCGGGCACGCAGGACGGGATGCCGAAATGGATTTTACAGGGCGTCCGGGCGGCCAGTTCCTGCATGTAGCGGACGCCCTCCGTGCCGAGCACATTGGCGATTTCGTGCGGGTCGGAGACCGTGGCCACGGTGCCGTGGGTCACCGCGATGCGGGCGAACTCGGGCGGGGTGAGCATGGAACTCTCGATGTGCACGTGGGCGTCGACGAAGCCCGGGCACAGGTAGGACGGCTCGGTCACGCTGCCGTCCTCTTGCACGGCGGAGATTTTGCCGTCCGTGACTTCGATGAATCCCGGGTAGATCCGTTGCGCGAAGAGATCGACTATTTGCCCATGGTGGCGCGTGGTGCCGGGAGAAGTCATGGGTCCGAGCCTACGCGCCGTCCATGAACCGCCGCAAGGCTGCCAACGTGCGCCCGAGGGGCAGACCCACCACGTTCGAGCGGCTGCCCTCGACGGATTCCACGATCAGTTCCCCGTGGTCCTGCAGGGCGTAGGCGCCCGCTTTGTCGAGCACGTGCACGCGGGTCAGGTAGTCGTCGATCGCGGCTCCGTCGAGTTCGCGGAAGCGCACGCGCGTGACCTCGTGGAATTCGATCTGCCGGTGCGGTTCGAGACGGACGAGATGGACGCCGGTGGCGACTTCGTGCACGCGTCCGGCGAGTCGACCCAGCATCCGCCGCGCCTGGTCCGGATCGGCCGGCTTGCCGAGGGCGTGTCCGTCGAGCCACACCAATGTGTCCGCCCCGATGACGACGGCATCGGTATGCCCCGCGGCCACGGTCAGCGCTTTGGTGCGGGCATTGGCCGTGACGAGGCCGGCCAACCCGAGGGCGGGGTCGTGGATTTCCGCGGTCTGGCAGGCCTCGGTGGAGAATTCCAATCCGGCCGACCGCAGCAATCCGCTGCGCCGCGGCGACGAGGAAGCCAGGACGATCCGCGGACCGCTCAATAGAAATCGCCGTCGTCCGGAAACCCGGGATCGTGGCGGATGGTCTCGAGGCGGCGGCGGGTGCGGCGGCCTTCGCCCAGCTCGCGGTTGACGCGGACTCCCGCCCCGATGAGGAGGGGAACGGTCGCGGCCAATCCCGCGATGAGGGCGACGAGTCCGATGCGTTGGCGGGCGCCTTTGCCGAGTTGGTCGGCGACGAGCAGGCCTGCGCCCACACCGACGGCCATTTCCGCCGCGGCCGCGAGGGAGGTGCCCGAGAGGTTCTGCGAAAGTCGGTCGAAGAGGGGTGCCATAACGGGCAACCCATACTCCACCTCGCCGCCGGTGGCAACCGGAACCGGCGCTCCCGGCGCAGATTTTCCACACGCAAGATTGCGCCGCCCGCGGCAAAATCGTCTTATGGTCCGGTGAAGCCCGACCTTTACGTCCTCATTCTCGCCGGCGGCAGCGGCGAGCGTTTCTGGCCCTACAGCCGCCGTGCGCGTCCCAAGCAACTGCTCAAACTTTTCTCCGACCGCACCATGCTGGAGGAAACGATCGCCCGTCTCGGCGATGCGGTGCCGCCCGAGCGCGTCTTCGTGCTGACCAACCAGGAGCAGGAGGCCGCGGTGCGTGCGGTCTGCCGGCAGTTGCCCGCGGAAAACATCGTGGCCGAACCGGCCAAACGCGACACCGCGCCCGCGGTCGCGCTCGGCGTCGGACTTGTCCTGCGCCGTGATCCGCAGGCCGTCATGGCCGTTTTGCCCGCCGACCATCTGATCAAAGACGCGGCTGCTTTCCGGCGCGACCTGCTGGCCGGGGCCGAGGCGGCTGCTTCCTCCGGTGCGTTGCTCACCATCGGTATCAAGCCGACCTGGGCCTGCCCCGGTTTCGGCTACATCGAGCAGGGGAAGCGTGCCAACACGACGGGGCCCGCCATTTTCGAAGTCGAACGCTTCCGCGAGAAACCCGACACTGCGCAGGCCGAAGCGTTCCTCAAGCAGGGCAACTTCCGCTGGAACGCCGGGATGTTCATCTGGTCGATCCCCGCCATCATGGACGAGCTGACCAAGCACGCGCCGGAACTGGCCGCCTTCGTCGAGCGCATGCGCACGACCGATGACCTCGACGCTTTGCTCGCCTCGGATTTCCCGGAGCTGCCGAAAATTTCCGTCGATTACGCCATCATGGAAAAGGCCGCGCGCGTGCTCGAGCTCGAGGCCGGGTTCGATTGGGACGACGTCGGCAGTTGGGTCGCGGTGGCCAAATACCTCGACACGGTCGAGGGCGGCAACGCGGCCAATTGCCCGATCACCACGTCGGACGCCGCGAACAATGTCGTGTTTTCCAGCGGCGGCAAACACGTCGCGCTGGCGGGGGTGCAGGACCTTATTGTCATAGACACGGGCGACGCCCTCCTCGTATGTCACCGGAGCGAGGCCGAGAACATCAAAAAACTCGTCCCGCGCGTCCCCGAGGAGTTGCAATGAAGTTGAGGGTTGAGAGTTGAGGGATGAGAGAAAAACACAACGCCATGCATCTTCACGCCGTCCTCAGCCCGCCTTTCCCTCAACGCTCAACCCTCAACCCTCAAGTCCCATGAGCCGCACCATGGCCGTCGATCTCGGCACCGCGCGCACCGGGGTAGCGGTGAGCGATGAATTGGGCATGCTGGCTCAACCGTGGAAAACCCTGCCCGGCGGCGAGGCTTCGCTCGAGGCGGTCGTCGCGGCCGCAGCGGAGTTGCAGCCCGGACGCATTCTCGTCGGGCTCCCGCGAAACATGGACGGCACCTACGGTCCAGCCGCGGAAGGCGCCCGTGCCTTCGCGGATAACCTCCGCTCGCGCGTCGCGTGTCCGGTCGAGCTCTGGGACGAACGTCTCACCACGGTCGCCGCACAGCGCGCCCTGCGCGAAAGCGGACGCAAAGCGCGCGACCAACGCGGCGTGGTCGATCAGGTCGCCGCGCAAATTTTGCTGCAGAGTTGGCTCGACCGCGCCCCATGCGACTTAAGCTGACGCTGGCTTACGATGGCGCCGTCTTCCGCGGTTGGCAGAGCCAGCCTGGCGGCGGAGCCGTGCAGGACGTGCTGGAGGAGGCCTTGTCCAGACTCGCCGGCGGCACCCGCGTGCGTCCCCAGGGTTCCGGACGCACCGACGCGGGTGTCCACGCGTTGGGGCAGGTCGCACACGCCGATGTGCCGGACGGGCGAGGCGACGCACTGTTCTGGCAACGCGCCCTCAATGCGATCTTGCCGCCGGGCTTGCGCGTGTTGTCGTGCACACGCGCGCGCCGCGATTTTCACGCGCGCTATGACGCCAGGGGCAAAACCTACGACTACCTTCTGTGGACCGGGCCCGTTCTGCCGCCGCACCGGGCGGGACGCGCCTGGCATGTGCGTCCCTTGCCGGACACGGCCCTCTTGCGGCGGGCGGCGGAAGTGGTGCGGGGGAACCATGATTTTCGCGGTTTTTGCGCCAACCGCGGCACGCCGGTGCGCGACACCCACCGCCACCTGCGCGCCATCACGGTGACGGCGCGCGGTCCGGAAATCCGGTTGCGCTTCGAGGGCGACGGATTTCTCTACAAGATGGTCCGCATGCTGGTCGCCGCGATGGTGCGCGTGGCGCAGGGTCAAGCCACGATGGCGGACCTCGAGGCGCGCTTGGCCGGACGCCCGGAGGGCATGCCGCGATCCGTGGCGCCGTCCGACGGTCTCTATTTGCGGCGCGTCGCCTACGCGCGACGCAAGCAATCAAGTTGAATTCGGTTCCCCCGCGCCTTTAGCTTCATCCCGTGCGAGTCCCGCGTGTCCACGTTTTCTTGTTGTCGGGGCTGGCCTTGCTCGTCTCGGTCGGATCCGTCCTGCACGCGCAGGTTTCGGCCGAAGAGGCCCGGAAGCGCGAACTGTTCCTCCGGGCGCGCGAGACAATCGCGCCGGAGCCCGTCGCGACCCCGCGCTCGGAACCGGTCCGCCCCAAACCGCGCCCGCGTCCCACCGCACCTCCGGCTTCCACGGTCGAGAAGCCGCCCGAACCGCTTGTTCTCCCGCCGCCCAAGCCGGCCGCCACCCCGCGCCAGACGCCGGTTCCGCGATCCACCCCCAAGCCT
>CAZEYV010000037.1:0-11393 GCA_964516705.1 uncultured Chthoniobacter sp. | reverse complement strand
ACCGGGCACACGGGAGGATCTCGTGCGCATGACGCGTTGCCTCGCCGACCGCGGTCCGGATGACGAGGGCTATGCGGAGCAGGACGGCGTTCATCTCGGCCACCGCCGCCTGAGCATCCTCGACCTCGAGGGCGGCGCGCAGCCCATGTGGAGCGCCGACGGTTCCACCGGCATTGTCTTCAACGGCGAGATCTACAACTTCGCGGAACTGCGCGGGACGTTGGCGGGTCGCGGCCGGGTTTTCCGCACCGATCATTCCGACACCGAGGTGCTGCTTGCCGCCTACGCCGAATGGGGTGACAGCATGGTCGACCATCTCAACGGGATGTGGGCGTTTGTCATCCACGACCGGAAACGCCGCCGTCTCTTCGCCAGCCGCGACCGCTTCGGCAAGAAACCGTTCTATTACCACCACGCCCCGGGGCCCGGCTTGTTCGTCTTCGCCTCGCAGCTCGACGCCCTGCTGTCCCATCCGGAGGTGCCGCGCGGGATCAACCCCGCGGCGGTGCGCAAATACTTCGCTTACGGCTACGTGCCCGCGCCGCTGGCCATGACCGACGGGGCGCGGAAATTGCCCGGGGCACATTGTTTGTCCTTCGATCTCGCTTCGGGTGAGTTGCGCGTCTGGCGCTACTGGGATTACCAGCCCGCGCCGGAGGAGGGGGCCTCGTTCGGCGAAAGTTGCGAGGAACTGCGCGCGCTGCTCGCGGCGGCCGTCAAGCGGCGCCTGGTGGCCGACGTGCCGGTCGGGGTCTTTCTCAGCGGCGGCATTGATTCGTCGCTCGTCGCCGCACTGGCGGCCAAGGAGTTGCCCGCGGGGGAACTGCGCACCTTCAGCATCGGCTTCGACGAGCCGACCTATGACGAACTTCCCTGGGCGGACGAGGCCGCGCGATGGATCGGCACCAAGCACCGGACCGAGACCCTGAGCCTCGAGACCGCGCGGGCGTTGTTGCCGGAAATCTACGGACGGCTTGACGAGCCGAACGGGGACAGTTCGCTGCTACCGACGTATCTGCTTTGCCAATTCACCCGGCGCGAAGTGACCGTGGCGCTCGGGGGTGACGGCGGCGATGAGCTCTTCGCCGGCTACGAACCTTTCCGCGCCCTGCGTTATGCCGCGCTTTACCGCCGCCTGGTGCCGCGCGTCTTGCATCCGGCGGTCACCGCCTTGGCCGACCGTCTGCCCGTTTCGCATCGTTACCTGAGCCTCGACTTCGCGGCCAAGCGATTCGTCCGCGGCGCGTCCCAACCTCCGCCGCAATGGATCCCGACGTGGATGGCGGGGATGGATTTGTCCGATTGGCGCGAATGTTTCCGCGGCTCGGATCCCGAGGAAATTTTCTCCGAAGCCATCGAAGCGTGGGACGGCGTGCAAAGCCGCGATCCGGTGGAAAAAGCCACCGCATTTTTTGTCCGCCTCTACCTGCAGGAAAGTGTCCTGGCCAAAGTCGACCGCGCCAGCATGATGAACAGCCTCGAGGTGCGCGCGCCCTTCCTCGACATCGACGTGGCCGACTTCGCGCGGCGGATCCCGACCCGCTGGCGTCTGCGCGGCGGCACGACGAAATACCTGCTCAAGGAAGCGGCCCGCGGTCTGTTGCCCGATCGCATCATCGACCGCAAAAAGAAAGGCTTCGGTGTGCCGGTCGGCGCGTGGTTCCGCGATGGCGCACTGCGGATCGATCCGGACCTCATGCCGTGTCCCGCCCTCGCCCGCCGCCTGCAGGACGAGCATGCCGCGGGGCGCCGAAACCACCGGATTTTCCTTTGGAACGCGTGGGTTTACGGCGCGTGGAGGAAGGCACGCGGATGAAAATCCTCGTGGTCAACTACGAGTATCCGCCGGTCGGCGGCGGCGGCGGACGGGTCGCGGCGCAGATCGCGGTCGAACTGGCGCGGCGCGGACACGAAGTGCGCGTGCAAACCTCGCGGACCGGCGATCTGCCGCCGCGGCAAATGATTTCCGGCGTCGATGTGCGGCGCGTTTTTTCTTTCCGCCGGACGCCCGACACGTGTTCGGTCCCCGAGATGGCCGGCTATGTCATGGCGAATGTCTGGCCGGTGTGGCAGGCGGCGCGCTCGTGGCGACCGGATGTGATGCATGTCCATTTCGCCGTGCCGACCGGCCCGGTGGCGTGGTGGGCACACCGGCTCACGGGCATTCCTTACGTTCTGACCGCGCACCTCGGTGACGTGCCGGGCGGGGCCCCGGAGCAGACGGATCATCTTTTTCGCCTGGTCAAACCGTTGACTGGCATGATCTGGCGCGACGCGGCGGCGGTCACCGCGGTAAGCACCCACGTGGCGTCATTGGCCAAGGCGGCCTACGGCATCGATGCGGAGGTCATTCCCAATGGGATCGCCGAAATCGCCGCGGCTCCCCCGGAGCCCGCACCGGACGGCACGCTGCGTCTTTTGTTTCTTGGACGCCTCAGCGTGCAGAAGAATCCCGTCTTCCTCGCCCGCGTGTTGGGCGCGTTGCGCGGTCGTCCCTGGCGCGCCATTTTTCTCGGCGATGGTCCGCTGCGCGGGGCTGTGCGGGAGGAGTTGGATCGCGCCGGGGTGGCAGACCGGTGCGAGATGCGCGGCTGGGCGGAAGAAAAGGAAGTGCGTGCGGCCCTTGGTCAATCCGATGTCCTCGTCATGCCGTCCTTGTCCGAAGGCCTGCCGGTCGCGGCCATCGAAGCGGCGGCGCACGGGCTGGCCATTTGCGGGAGCGCCATTCCCGGGCTGCGTGATGTGCTCGAAGACGGGGTCAATGGTTGGAGTTGTCCGGTGAACGACAAGGCGGCGTGGGTTCGTGCGCTGGAGCAAGCGATGGGCGATCGTGCCGGGTTGCGGCGGAAGCAAATGGAGAGTTTGCGGATCGCGGCGAAATTCGATCTTCGGAAAATTGCCGATGCTTACGAACAAACGCTGGTGTCGGCCATGTCGCGGGGGAAGTAGAAGCGGCGTACCCGCCGCTTCTATTTTTCATTCGCCGAGAAAGATTCCGAGGGCGCGCGCGTGGCGCAGGATCTGGCTGTCGGGCGCGACCGAGCGGCGTCGGCCGACGGCATCGGCCAGGGCGACGTCCGTGACCGATCCGAACCGGTAGCTCACCATGCGGCCGAACATGCCGTCGGCGGCGAGTTCGACGGCGCGGACGCCGAATTGCTGCCCGAGCACGCGGTCGAAAGCGGTGGGCGGTCCGCCGCGTTGGAGGTGTCCGAGCGGACACGACCGGGTTTCGCGTCCGGTGCGCGCGGCGACGAGGGATTCGACGTGGGCGCCGATGCCGCCGAGCCGGCTGTCGCCGGTCGAGGTCTGGCGGCGGATTTGCCGTCCGGTCTTGGCCCGGGCCCCTTCGGCCACCACAGCGACGAACGAACGCTGTCCGCGTCGGTCGGCTTCCTTGACCAACCGGACCAGCGCGTCGCCGTCGAAGGGGATTTCCGGGATGAGGGCGATCTCCGCGCCGCCGGCCACCGCG
Organism: uncultured Chthoniobacter sp.; assembly: GCA_964516705.1. Classification (GTDB taxonomy): domain Bacteria; phylum Verrucomicrobiota; class Verrucomicrobiia; order Chthoniobacterales; family JACTMZ01; genus JACTMZ01. The sequence goes on along the minus strand of CAZEYV010000037.1, from coordinate 7,918 downwards.
CCGTGCAGCGCGAGCCACCCGGTGTGGCGTCCCATCACTTCGAGGACCATCATCCGCCGGTGACTTTCCGCCGTGGTGCGCAGGTCCTCCACCGCCGCGGCCACGCGGGCCACCGCGGTGTCGAAACCGAAGGTCACGTCGGTCGAGTCGATGTCATTGTCGATCGTCTTGGGCACGCCGAGGACGCGCAGACCGGCGCGGGAGAGTTGCAGGGCGGTGCGCAGGGAGCCGTCGCCGCCGAGGACAATGAGGGCGCCGGCGCGGTTCTGTTCGAGGGCCGTGCGCGCGGCGCGCACCAGCGGTTCGGGCAGGACGATCTGTCCGTTCGCCCCGCGGCGGGTCTGGAAGCGTCCCTTGTTGGTCGAACCGAGGATGGTTCCGCCCGTCGCGGCGATGCCGCGCGTGTTCTCCGGGGTGAGTAGTTTGGTGCGGCCCGGTTCGAGCAATCCCTCGTAGCCTTCGGTGAAGCCGACCACTTCGATCGAGCGCCGTGCGGCGGCGCAGACGATCCCGCGGATGACGGCGTTGAGTCCGGCGCAGTCGCCGCCGGCGGTGAGGATGGCCAGTCGCGACGCGGGCATGCGGATCAGAGCGTCGAACGTTTGCTCACCGGACGTCCCTGCGACATCCACCGTTCGTGCAAATCCCACCCGCGGCGGATCATGGCGAGGCCTTCGCCGAAGCGGTCCGGGGAAGCGAGCAGGACGACGATGATGCGGCGGGTGATGGCCACCTTTTGTCCTTGTTCGTTGGTGACCGGCAACGGCTCGCGGTCGGCGGCGAGGATGAGACAGTCGCCGGCGCGCGCGGTGCGTCCGGTTTTCACGCCTTCGATGCCGTCCTGCCCGAGCAGTTCGTTGGTGTTGCGCAAGAGGAAGGTGCGCGGCAGTCCGTCCGCCCCCGCAATGGTGATTTCGCGTTCCGGTTGCGACGCGTAGAAATTGAATCCGCCGTGCGCGTAGGCGTAGCGCGTGAGCCGCGCCAGATCGGACGCGGTGGAATGCGGGGCCGGGTTGGTGTTGTCCAGGCCGTGCGGGTTGAGAAAAAGGGTGCGCTTCATGCCGAGCTTGCGCGCCAGCGCGTTCAGGTGCGCGGTGAAATTGTCGACCGGCGACAGGCCCTGCGGGTTGGGCAGGCGCGAACCGACATTGTAAGCGAGGGTGTAGGCCGCGTGGTTGTCGGACTGCATCATGGCGGCGGAAACGAGGTCGCGCAGCGAAGCGCGGTCGCCGGGCAGGAGCCCGCAAGGGTTGACCCCGCCGATCGCGGTGACCGCGGCCGGCACCTCGACCGGCGTGGCCATGGACGTGCCGGTCGCCTCGGCCCAATCCAGCACGACCATGGCAGTGGCGATTTTGGTCAGGCTGGCGATCTGGCGTTTTTCGTTGCGGTTGCCCTCGTCGAGGATGTGTCCGGTCTCGCTGTCGACGACGATCCACGATGCCGCGGCGTGCGCGGCGGGGGTGGCGAGGACCGCGAGCAGGGCGGCGAGCAGGGACAGGAGACGTGGCATGAGCGTGGAATCCCGACCTTATCCCGCGGTCCCCGAAAATCAATGCCTTCGCGGGGTGCGGCCATTGCCGAACGGGCGGGGCGCTGCTTTACTGGAGGGCCGTGAGCAAACCGTCTTTCGATCCCATCGAGTCCGTCCTCAAAGACATCCGCGCCGGCAAAATGGTCATCGTGACCGACGATGCCGAGCGCGAGAACGAGGGGGATCTGGTCATGGCCGCCGCCAAAGTCACACCCGAGGCGGTGAACTTCATGGCCAAGCACGGCCGCGGGTTGATCTGCGTCCCCCTGACCGCGGAACGGGCGCGGCAGCTCGGCCTGCAGCGCATGGTCGCGCACAACCGCGAGCTGCACCGCACCGACTTCACCGTGTCGGTCGACGCGGCGCACGGGGTGACGACGGGGATCAGCGCGCGCGACCGGGCGCGCACCATCAAGACGCTGGCCGGGGCGAAATCCGGTCCGGCCGATCTGACCGAACCCGGACATGTTTTCCCGCTGCAGGCCCGCGACGGCGGCGTGTTGCAGCGCGCCGGGCACACCGAGGCGGCGGTCGACCTCGCGCGGCTGGCCGGGCTCGATGCCACGGGCGTCATCTGCGAGATCCTCAACGAGGACGGATCGATGGCGCGTTTCCCGGACCTGCTCAAATTCCGCCGCAAGCACCGTCTGAAAATTTGTTCGATCCGCGACCTCATCGCCCACCGCCGCCGCCGCGAGAAACTGGTCGAGCGCGAGCAGTGCGTGAAGCTTCCGACCGAGCACGGCGACTTCGATTTGTATCTTTACCGCTCGCTCACCGACGGGGCGCACCATCTGGCGCTGGTCCGCGGGGTGATCGATCCGAAGAAGCCCGTGCTGGTGCGGGTGCACAGCGAGTGCCTGACCGGCGATGTCTTCGGTTCGCGCCGCTGCGACTGCGGTTCGCAATTGCACCAGGCGCTCAAGCAGATCGCGGACCACGGTTCCGGCGTGCTGGTTTACATGCGCCAGGAGGGACGCGGCATCGGCTTGCCGGCCAAAATCCACGCCTACAAATTGCAGGAGTCCGAGGGCCTCGACACCGTGCAGGCCAACGAGCGTCTCGGATTCCCCATGGACCTGCGCGAATACGGACTGGGCGCGCAGATTTTGTCCGACCTCGGCGTCCGCCGGCTCCGCCTGCTGACCAACAACCCGCGCAAGATGGTGGGCTTGTCGGGTCACGGCCTGGAAATCGCCGGCCGCGAACCGCTCAAGAGCAAACCCCACGCCGAGAACGCGCGCTACTTGCGGACGAAGAAGAAGAAAATGGGTCACCTTCTCTGATTGCGCGGGCTCCGCCCTTTCTGCGAAAAGACAACCATGTCGACCAAACTCCCCACCCGTCCGGCCAAGGTGCTGGCGCCGTCCACGCCGCGCTTCGCCATCGTGGCCAGCGAATACAACCCCGACTTCGTGCAGGCGCTGATCAACCACACGTGCAAGGAACTCTACGCCATCGACGAGACCAGCGTCATCGAGCTTTTCGGCGTGCCGGGATCCTTCGAGATCCCCCTGGTCGCGGAGATGATCGCGGCGCAGCGGCGTCATGATGCGATCATCGCGCTCGGCGTCATTCTGCAGGGGCGGACCAAGCACGCCGAGTTCGTCGGGGCGAGTGTGACCGATTCCTTGCAGCAGGTGGCGCTCAAGCACGTTATCCCGGTGATCCACGAGGTGCTCCTCGTGGCCAACGAGGACGAGGCCCGCGAGCGTTGTCTCGACAAGGAACTCAACCGCGGCATCGAGGCGGCGCGCGCGGCTTTCGCCATGCTGCGGGTGCGCGAGGAAGTGCAGCGGAAAAAAACCTCCCGCTGATCCCCACCGTCGTGCCCAAAGAAAACCGACGCCAAGCCCGCATCGAAGCGGTGCAGCAGCTTTACGCCCGCGAGATGCGCGGCGTGCTCGTGACGCGGCCGGCGGACGGGGAACCGGCCTGGCCGGTCGACGGCGGGTCGGCTTTTGCCGCCGCGCTGGTTGAACAGGCGCTCGGCCGGCTCACGGAGATCGACCGGCTCCTCACCGCCGCCTTGCAGAATTGGGACCTGCGCCGGCTCGGCTCGGTCGATCGCGCCATCCTGCGCCTCGCGGTGGCCGAGATGCTGGTCCACCCGGACATCCCGGCGGCAGTGACGATCAACGAGGCCATCGAGATCGCGCGCAGTCTGGCCACCGCGGAGTCCGCGCGTTTCGCCAACGGTGTGCTTGACCGCGTGCGCAAGGAGATCGGACGCGACCCGCGCACCACCGCGGACTGACCATGGCCGCGGGTTTTCTGCGCAGCATTGCCGACCGTTTCCGCGGCCGTCCGGTCGACTGGGATGAACTCGAGGCGATGTTTCTACAAGCGGACCTCGGGGTGAAAACCACCACAGCCTTGCTGGCCAAGCTGCAGGCGGTCTCCGGTTTTTCCGCCACGGCCGCGCAGGTCGAACGCGAGGCGCGCGAGGAACTGACCAAACTTCTGCCTCCGCCGCTCCCCCCGTTGCTCCCCGTGCCGGGCCGTCCGCGTGTGCTCCTCATTGTCGGGGTCAACGGCACGGGCAAGACGACCTCGTTGGCCAAGCTCGCGGCTTTGCTCAAGCGCGAAGGGCGGTCGGTCATGATGGCCGCGGGCGACACCTTCCGCGCGGCGGCCATCGAGCAACTCGTGCTCTGGGGCGAAAAGCTCGGTGTTCCGGTCATCCGCGGCGCCTACCAAGGCGATCCCGCGGCGGTCTGCCACGATGCTTATGACGCGGCGGCCCGGACCGGCGCGGAATTCCTGCTCTGCGACACGGCCGGGCGCCTCCATACCAAGCACAACCTCATGCAGGAATTGTCCAAGGTGAAACGCGTGCTCGGGCGCCGCGATCCGGAGAGTCCGCACGAGGTGCTCATCGTGCTCGACGCCACGACCGGTTCCAACGCCCTCGAGCAGGCCCGTCAATTCCGGGAGGCCTGCGGCCTGACCGGCGCCATCCTGACCAAGCTCGACGGCAGCGGCCGCGGCGGCATGGCGGTGGCCTTGCAGCAGGAACTCGGCGTGCCGGTGCGCTTCACCGGCACGGGCGAGGGCGAGACGGACTTCGCGCGCTTCGATCCGCAGGCCTTCGCCGCGGAGATGTTCTAGAGCGTTTTAATAAAAGCTGTAGCATCTTCTGGTTTCGGCGCCGGGGACGGCGCCGCTACATCAACTGTAGCGTCGGCGTCCCCGCCGACGAACGGTTCGACGCGCGGCACGAAGTGCTGCGGCTACCGAAAATCTTAAACCGCTTCAGGAACCGGGGGCGGGCGCGCCGCAGGCGGCGCGGATCATCTGCACGAAGGCCGGTTCGGCTTTTTCCACCGTCGGCGCGGGACCGGTCATTTTGAGATAAACATCACCGCCCGGACTTTCGAGAATCGCACCGAGCAGGGCTTGTCCCTCGAGCGGCGTGGTCGGCTGCCCGGGCATGCCGCTCTGGAAAGTGCCGCGCGCGCGGACGAAGGTAACCGGCACGGTGCCGATGGTTTCCTTCGCGGTAGCCGCACCTTTGGCGTCGTTGTCGCCGTCGAACTGACCGAACCAGCGCTCGACATTCTGCTCCACCGTGCCGCCCTGACCGGGGCCGAAGTGGAAGACGGTGACGATGGCTTCGCCCGCCGCTCCGGTGCCCTCGGGGCCGGGCACGTGCAACTCGGCGGCGCGCATGGGCGAGGACGGTTTTTCCGCGCGCCAACCGGAGGGCACGGCGAACTGGAAAGCGCCGGCTTTGAACGTGGCGACCTCCTCCGCCGCCGCGAGGCAGACGGAGAGAGCGAGCAGGAATCCGACGCGCAAGGCGCGCATGGCTTAACGCTTGGAGAACTGGAAGCGCTTGCGGGCACCGGGACGGCCGGGCTTTTTGCGCTCCTTCATGCGCGGATCGCGGGTCAGCAATCCGTTTTTCTTCAGTTCCGGACGCAGCTCCGCGTCGAGTTTGAGCAGCGCGCGCGCGATGGCGAGGCTGGAGGCGCCGGCTTGGCCGTTGACGCCGCCGCCCGAGGTCTTGAGCGAGATGTCGAGTGATTGTTTGCGTCCGCTCAACTCGAGCGGGCGCAGCACCGCGGTCTGCAGGCTGGTGGTCGGGAAGTAGTCGTTGAATTCCCGGCTGTTGACATCGATTTTGCCGGAGCCGGCTTTGAGGCGGACGCGGGCGACGGCGGTGCGGCGGCGGCCGGTGGCGGTGTGGACTTCGGACATGGTCAGGAGATTTCGAGTTTTTTGGGCTGCTGCGCGCTGTGCGGGTGCTCAGCGCCGGCGTAGACTTTGAGTTTGGTGAATTGGGCGCGGCCGAGACGGTTGTGCGGGATCATGCCGCGCACGGCGCGTTCGACGAGCAATTCCGGACGGCGGGCCTGGCGCTTCTCGAACGTCTCGCTTTTGTGTCCGCCCACGTAGCCGGAAAAACTGGTGTAAACTTTGTCGGTCGTTTTTTTGCCGCTGACGCGCACCTTCGAGGCGTTGATCACCACGACGAAATCGCCGGTGTCGCAATGCGGGGTGAAGACGGCTTTGTTCTTGCCGCGCAGGACGTCGGCCACCTTGGTCGCGATGCGGCCGAGGATCTGGTTTTCGGCATCAACGACCCACCAGTTGCGCTGGATGTCTTCGGCTTTGGCGGAGAAAGTCTTCATGGCAAAATTGGCCGCGTAGAATGGCGGACGGGACGGACGGTGACAAGTTAATTTTAAGGTGCGCTTCGCGCGCAGTTTTCGGTCCGGGTTCAGGCCCTGAACACTGAAAACTGTAAACTGAAAACTCCGGGCAGCTCCCCGTGCCTTGTCTCCCGGGATCCGCGGAGGTTTATTGTCCGTCCCGCCATGCGCCTCGACCATCCCGCTGCCCGGCTCGCCCTCGCGATCCTCGCCCCGTTGGTCTTTTTTCTTCTGTTGGAGGGCTTTTTCCGCGTCACCGGCCTCTTCCGTCCGCCCCGCCTGCTCGAGAAGGTCCGTCATCAAGGGGAGACTTTTTTCACGACCAATCCGGACTACGCCCGTCTCTTCCTCGAGCGGGCCGATGTCCCGTCGCCCCCGCCTGTCTGGGTGCCGGTCGGCAAATCGGCGGGGGTCCGGCGCGTCGTCCTCCTCGGCGAATCGGCGGCGGCCGGCTTCCCCATGACCGACCACCATCTCGGCCGCCTCGTCCAGGCGCGCTGGAAGTCCCGCTTCCCCGGCGAACCGGTCGAGGTAATCAATCTCTCGATGGTCGCGGTCAATTCCCACGCCCTGCGCGAGTTCGCCCGCGAGGCCCTGGCGCTCGATCCGGACTTGTTCATCCTTTACGCCGGCCACAACGAGGTGATCGGTCCGTTCGGTCCGGCCGCGAAATTCGGTCCGCCCGCCGGCTCGCCCGCACTCACCCGCCTGTCGCTCGCCGTGCGTCGCACCCACACCGGACGCGCCGTTGAATCCTTCCTCGGTCTTTTCCGGGGCCGGACCACCGCGCCCCCGTGGCGTGGGCTCGACGAATTCCGCGGCGTGCAGGTCGCCCACGACGACCCCGCCCTCGACACCATGCTGGCCAACACCGAAGCCAATTTCCGTGACATCGTCCGCCGCGCGCTCGACCACGATGCGAAAGTGCTCTTCGTCATCCCCGCCATCAACCTCGCCGACTGGCCGCCCGTGGGCAGCGAGCCGTCCGGGTCCGCAGACGTGGAGGCCGTGCTCGCCGCGCAGGACACCGGCGATTTTTCCGGCTTCCGCAGCGCCGCCCTCGTTTACGAAGCCGGGCAGAAACGCCAGGCCGACGGCGACCTGGCGCGCGCCTGGCCGCTTTACCGCCGGGCCGCGGACCTCGACACGCAGCGTTTCCGCGCCGACTCGCGGGTGCGCGATTTGCCGCGGCGGATCGCGGCCGACTCCGGCCCCGCCGTCGCCGCCGTCGATGCCGACCGCTGGTTGCACGAAATGAATCCTTCTTTCACCACCGACCGTGAATTTTTCCTCGAGCACGTGCATCTCACCTTCGCCGGCCGGGCGGCCATCGCCGAGCTGACCGTCGACGGCATGGCCGCGCTTTGGGGTCTGGCCCCGCGCGGCGAGAGTCCCGCCGATGTGGCGGCGTGGTGGCAGGCTTTTCCCGCGGCGGCGGAGGAGCTGCGGCGCGATGTCTATTTCACCGGCTATGACGAACATGACATGTGGAGCCTCGCCTGGAAGCTCCTCCGTCTCGACGTCTTCACCGGCGCGCCCGGACTCGGGCAACGCCGCGACGAACTGGCCGAACAAACGCGCCAGTTGCAGCGTCAGGCCATCCTCGGTTGGGACACCACCGACCTCGTCGTCGCCTACGACCGCGCGCAGTTGCAGAACCCCGACGATCCCGTGACCCATTTCACGGCCGGACGCCTCCTCGGTCTGCGCGGCGAGGGCGAGCGGG
>CAZEYV010000036.1:0-4460 GCA_964516705.1 uncultured Chthoniobacter sp. | reverse complement strand
CGACATGCTCGACCAGGCGCGGGCCGTGCTGGCCAAGCAACCGGAGTCCGTGCGCGAACCGGCCTTGCGGCGGGTGGTGGATTTCAAAAAGAAAATGGAGGAGCCGACCGCGTTTTCCTTGGCCGAATTCAACGCGATCAACCGTGACATCTGGGACCTGCGCGTGGCCACGCTCGGCGAGGAGAAGGCGCGCGAAAAGAGTGTCGAGGACGGCAAGCGTTCGCCGGTGGAGCTGTATTGAGGGGAGTTGAGTAATGATGCGGGCGAAATGTAGCGGCGGCGCCCCCGCCGCCGGTCGTTCGTACGATTCGTCGCCGGGGACGGCGACGCTACAGGGGTTTGCGCGTTCACGGATCGAATCGGGGTGGTCATTATGATCGCCCTGCCGCTCCTCGATTGGGTGGTCTTGGGATTGTATTTCGCGGCGATGCTCGGAGTGGGGGTTTACTTTTACCGCTCGGGGAAGAGTTCGACGGCGGAGGGATTCACCAAGGCGGACGGCGCCATGCCGGGCTGGGTGGTCGGTTTGTCCATCCTGGCCACTTATGTGAGCAGCATCAGTTTCCTCGCTTTGCCCGGACGCGCTTACGCGGGGAATTGGAATGCTTTTGTGTTCAGTCTCTCGCTGCCGCTGGCCTTGTGGGTCGCGGCCCGCTGGTTTGTGCCGTATTACCGCGCGACAGGCGAGGTGTCCGCCTACAGCCATCTCGAAACGCGGTTCGGTCCTTGGGCGCGGGTTTATGCGGGCGTCTGTTATCTGCTCACGCAGTTGGCCCGGATGGGCTCGGTCATGTTCCTCATGGCGCTGCCCATGCATCTTCTGCTCGGGTGGGAAATGCATTGGATCATCCTCATGACGGGGGTGTCGGTCATCATTTACACCATGCTCGGCGGGATTGTGGCGGTGATGTGGAGCGATGCGGTGCAGGCCTTGATTCTGATGGCCGGTGCGTTGCTCTGTCTTGTCTTGCTGGTCATGGGGCTGCCCGGCGGGGCGGCCTCGGGTTGGGATGCCGCGGTGGCGGCCGACAAATTTTCGCTCGGAAGTTTCGGCGCTTCTTTGGGCGAACCGACCTTCTGGGTCGTGCTGGCCTACGGGCTTGTCATCAATCTGCAAAATTTCGGCATCGACCAGAATTACGTGCAACGCTACGTGGCCGCGCGTTCCGAGACGGCGGCGCAGCGGAGTCTGTGGTTCGGCGGGATGCTTTACGTGCCGGTGTCGGCCGTCTTTTTCCTCATCGGCACCGGGTTGTTTGTTTTCTACGGGGCGCAACCGGAGTTGCTCCCCGAGTCTTTGCGGGGCGCGGACGCCGCGGACCGCATTTTGCCCTACTTCATTCTCACCCAGTTGCCGGTCGGCGCGAAAGGGCTGCTGTTGGCCGCGATTTTTTCCGCCGCGATGAGCACGATTTCGACCAGCCTGAATTCGTCAGCCACCTTGCTCCTGACCGATTGGTATCGGCGGTTTTTCCGTCCGCAGGCCGACGGGCGCGAGTCGATGCGCGTGCTGCACGGCGCGACCTTGGTCTGGGGGACCCTCGGAACGGGTGTGGCGCTGGCCATGATCGGGGTCAAGGCCGCGCTTGATGCCTGGTGGATGCTCTCGGGGATTTTTGCCGGCGGGATGCTCGGACTGTTCCTGCTCGGGCTGATTTCGCGGCGGGCCGGGAATCCGGCCGCGGTCACGGCCGTGGTGGCGGGGGTGCTGGTCATTCTGTGGATGACCCTGACCCCCGGGGCGGCCACCTGGCCGGAGGAGTTGCAGAGTCCGTTCCACACCTTCATGACCGTGGTGGTCGGGACGCTGGTCGTTCTTCTGGTCGGGTTGGGGGTGAGTCCGGTCTTCGGGTCGACGGGCCGGTCGACCGACCGGTAGGGCCCGCTGCATTTCTGATAGAGAGGAGTAAGCGGTCGGCTCGGCGAGCCGACCCTACCGGAGAAGGGGAAAGCCATTTTTGTGACGTTTCCCTGTGCAATTCGGGCTTGAGTCGGAGTATTAGGACAGCTTATAAAAAGCGTTCTGCCGCGAGTTCGCGCTTGCGGCTTTTTTAATGTCCATGACCTTCTTTTTGCCGATCGCTGCCGACATCCCGCTCTATGCCGACAAGCTCTTGTTGGAGATCGATTGGCTGACCAACTCCATCCTCGTTTCGCTCCTGGTCGTGGGCATCGTCTTCTTCTTCGCCCGCCGAGCTACCAAGGAAGTGAAGTTGGTGCCGGACGGTCCGCAGAATGCCTTCGAGGCCATCGTCGAGACGCTTTACGACACGGTGGAGGAAATTGTCGGCCCGCACATGGTGAGCAAGGTCTTCGCGCTCCTTGCCACGCTCTTCCTCTTCATCCTTGTCTCGAACTGGTTCGCGTTGCTGCCCGGCGTGGGCTCGATCGGTTTCGGCGAGCGCACCGGATTTCTCACCGTGCCGAATATCGAGGTGCCGATTCTACGTCCGACCACGGCCGACCTCAACATGACCTTGGCCATGGCCCTCGTTTTCATGGTGCTCTGGCTTTACTGGTCCATCCAGGAAATGGGCGTGGGCGGTTTCCTCAAGCACATGTTCGGGGTCAAGGGCGGACTCAAGGGTTTCATGGCCATCGTCCTCATGCCCATCTTTTTTATGGTCGGGGTGATCGAAGTCGTCTCCATCGCTTTTCGTCCGGTTTCCCTTTCGCTCCGCCTTTTCGGCAACGTCTTCGCCGGCGAGAACCTCCTTGTCACCATGCTGACACTGGGCAAGAAGCTCGGGTTGCCCGATTTCATCGCCTACCTCTCGAGCATCGTTCTCCCGCTTCCCTTTTACTTCCTCGAACTTCTGATCGGACTGCTCCAAGCCATGGTTTTCACCCTGCTGTGCGCGGTTTACATCACGCTCTCGACGACCCACGACGAGGAGGAAGCGCACTGACCATTTCCCGCCGTGACCATGCCCAGAGCGTGGGCGGCGTGAACCAACAACAACACACGAAATAATATGATCACACCCATCATCGCAGAAGCCGCGGCAGCCGCCTCGGGCATCTCCGGAAGTTTCACCCTCGCCGTTGCCGGCGCCGGTGCCGCCATCGGCATCGGCATGGTCGGCGCCAAGGCCGTCGAGGCCGTGGGCCGCAACCCCGGGGCGTTCGGCAAGGTGCTGACGCTGGGCATCATCGGAATGGCGCTGGCCGAAGCTATCGCCATTTACGCCCTGATCCTCGCGTTCGGCGGACGCTAACCGTTGTCCGGGCCGCCCCGCGAGGGGCGGCCCGCTTCCGCGAAACCTCACACCATGCAGATTCTCGAACAACTTTTCAGCCAGTTCGGCGTGACGTGGCCGAAGTTCATCGCGCAGACGATCATTTTCATCGCCGTCTACTGGTTCCTCAACAAATTCGCCTTCGGTCCGATCGTCAACGTGCTGGCCGAACGCCGCCGCCGCATCGCCGAGGCGCAGGACAACGCGGAAAAAGTGAAACAGCAACTGGCCGAAGCAGAAGCCCGCTACAAAGAGATCCTTTCCAAGGCCGATCACGAAGCCAAAGCCCTCATCGACGAAGCCCGGGCCAGCGCCGAAGCGGTGCGCGAGAAACGCGTGCAGGAAGCCATCGCCGAAGCCGAGGGCGTCATCCGCAAAGCCCACGAATCGATCGAGCAGGACCGCCGCAAAATGGAAGCCGACGTCAAGACCGCCATGGTCGGACTCGTCGCCGCCACCACGGCAAAAGTCACCGGCAAAGTCCTCACCGCCGACGACCAGAAACGCCTCAACGACGAAACGATCAAGGAGATCGCGGCATGAAATCGCCCCGCGAAGCCCGCAAGACCGCCCGTTCCCTCTTCCGCGCCTGCCTCTCCGGCGGACGCCTCGACGCGACGCGCGTCCGTGCCGTGACCGACACCATCGCCACGGAAAAACCGCGCGGCTATCTCGCCATCTTGCAGGTCCTTTCCCGCCTCGTCCGTCTCGAGTTGGAGCGCCGCCACGTTGTCATCGAAAGCGCCGCGCCGCTCGCCGAATCCGAAATGAACAACCTCCGCGCCGACATTGTCCGCACCCACGGCGACGACCTCACCTTCGACACCGCCGTGCGCCCCGACCTCATCGGCGGTCTGCGCGTCCGCGTCGGCAGCGATGTGTGGGACGGCAGTGTCCGCGCCCGCCTCGAAGCACTTCCCGCCTGAACCGAATTTAGAAAACCAAGCCCAATGAGCACACTTGTCCAAGAAATCGAATCGAAGATCAAAGGCCTGCAGTCCGGCGCCGCCCACACCAACACCGGACGCGTCCGCGAAGTCGGCGACGGCATCGCCCGTGTCGAAGGGTTGAGCAATGTCATGCTCAACGAGATGGTCGAATTCCCCGGCGGCGTCTTCGGCCTGGCCCTCAACCTCGAGGAAAACGAAGTCGGCGTCGTTCTGCTCGGCAACTACGGCAACATCAAAGAAGGCGACGAAGTCAAAACGACCGGCCGACTTC
>CAZEYV010000035.1:0-6029 GCA_964516705.1 uncultured Chthoniobacter sp. | reverse complement strand
ACGCAGGGGGGTGTGTGTTCAGACCAAAAAAAAAAAAAAGCCCGAAAAAAAAAAACAGGGCCGGGGGGACCAAGGCCCGCCAAGAAAAAGGCCGCTAAGAAAGTTGCGAAGAAAAAAGCCGCTAAAAAGCGCCGTCGCTAAACCTTAGTGGTTTCAACGAAGTTGCACGGGAGGGGATTTCGATCCCCTCCCGATTTTTTTGTCCGCCGCGCCCGCCTCATCTGCTAACACAACGCGACACATGTCCGAATTTCTCAGCACGGCCGTCGATGCCGCACTCCTCGCCGGCAAAGTCCTGCGCGACAATTTCGAAAAACCCCTCGAGGTCGATGCCATGCAAGCGCACGACATCAAACTCGAACTCGACCGCCGCACCCAACGCCTCATCGAAGACCACATCCTTGCCCGGCACCCGGACCACGCCATCCTCGGCGAGGAGGGCATCAGAGGGGGCACAGGGGATTGCGAGTGGATTATCGACCCGTTGGACGGCACCGTGAACTACTTCTACGGCATCCCCCATTTCGCCACGACCATCGCCGTCCGCCGCAACAACACGCTGCTCGCCGGCGTGGTCCATGATCCGATGCGCGACGAAACCTGGACGGTTGAAGCCGGCGGGCCCGCCTTGCTCAACGGTCACCCAATCAAAGTCAGCACCCGCACCGAACTCCAAGACTGCATCATCTCGATGGGCGTTTCCAAAACCGTCGACACGATCAACAGCACCCTGCCCGCTTTCAACCACGCCATCCGGCAGGTGAAAAAAATGCGCATGCTCGGGAGCGCCGCGCTCGACATCGCCTACGTCGCCACCGGCCGCCTCGATGCCTACATCGAAGGAACCATCAGTTTGTGGGACATCGCCGCCGGACTCCTCCTCGTCCCCGCCGCCGGCGGCGTGATCGACCTGCAACCCCACGCCGACAACCCGAACAAATTCCGCATCACCGCCACCAGCGGCCACGCTGACTTCGCCTCTCTCATGCCGGCCTGACCCTCTCAACTCTCATCCCTCAACCCTCAACCTCTTCGTGACCACCACCGGCCTCGGCTACGACATCCACCGCTTCATCGCGGGACGCCCGCTCGTCCTCGGCGGTGTGGAAATCCCGCACGACCTGGGTTTGGACGGGCATTCCGATGCCGACGTGCTCAGCCATGCCATTGCCGATGCCGTCCTCGGCGCCATCGGCGAGCAGGACATCGGCCATCATTTCCCCAACACCGACCCGGGCATCCGCGGCATCAGCAGCCTCGAGATCCTCGAGAAGGCGGCTCAGCTCGCCCGATCCCGCGGCGCGCGCCTCAACAGCATCGACGCCACCATCATTGCCGAGGCCCCGAAAATCGCCCCGCACGTTTTCCCCATGCGCGAGCGCATCGCCGCCGCCCTCGGTATGCCCCCCGCCCGCGTCGCGGTCAAAGCCACAACCAACGAAGGCCTCGGGTCGATCGGCCGGGGCGAAGGCATCGCGGCCATGGCCGTGGCCTCGGTCGAATTGCCCTGACATGCCCCTGCAATTCCAAAACACACTGACTCGTTCGGTCGAACCGTTCGTGCCGATTGATCCCCAAGGCAAAGCGGTCAAGCTCTACACCTGCGGCCCCACGGTCTACAACCACGCCCACATCGGCAATTTCCGCGCCTACCTCTTCGAGGACCTCCTCCAGCGCCACCTCGAATACCGCGGGTTCGAAGTCGAGCGCGTCATGAACCTGACCGACGTGGACGACAAAACGATCCGCGGGGCCCGTGAAAAAGGTGTTCCCCTCGCCGATTTCACCAAGCCCTTCAAGGACGCCTTCTTCGAGGATCTGAAATCCCTCCGCATCAAACCTGCCGGCCGTTTCCCCTCCGCCACCGAGCCTGAACACATCGCGCGCATGATCGCCATGATCGAAAAGCTCGTCGCCACCGGTCACGCCTACCAAGCCGACGACCAATCCGTCTACTTCCGCATCGCCAGCTTCCCGTCCTACGGACAACTCGCCCACCTCAACCTCGAGGAATTGCGCCCGTCCGGCCGGGTCCGCTCCGACGAATACGAAAAAGAAAGCCTCGGCGACTTCGCCCTCTGGAAAGCGCACGACGCCGACGACGGCGACGTCAAGTGGGACAGCCCTTGGGGTCCGGGCCGCCCCGGCTGGCACATCGAGTGCACGGCCATGGCCACCGGTCTCCTCGGCGACCGGCTCGATATCCACTGCGGCGGGGGCGACAACATTTTCCCGCACCACGAAGCGGAAATCGCCCAGACCGAATGCTGCACCGGACAGAAGTTCGTCAATCTGTGGATGCACTGCGCGCATCTCATGGTGGACGGACGCAAAATGGCCAAGTCGTTCGGCAACTTCTACACCCTGCGCGACCTTTTGGACAAAGGCTGGACCGGACGCGAAGTGCGCTACGTCCTCCTCTCCGCCCACTACCGTCTCCCGCTCAACTTCACCTTCGACGGCCTGGCCGGCGCCCGCAGCGCCCTGCAGCGCCTCGACGAATGGCAGCAACGCCTCTCCGCACTGGCCGCCACGGCGAAAACGGGCGAAGCGCACCCGGCCGCCGCCGGGGACAGATTCGCCGCCGCCCTCGACGATGACCTCAACATCTCCGCCGCCCTCGGTGCCCTCTTTGACCTGGTCCGCGACACCAACCGCGCCATGGACCAAGGAGGCATCTCTCCCGAGCAGGCCCGCGGCTTGCTCGACTACTGGACGCGGATCAATTCCGTCCTCCGCCTCGAACCCGAAGCCGCCGCCATCCCGTCCGAAGTCGCGGCCCTCCTCGAAGAACGCACCGCCGCCCGCGCGGCCAAAGATTGGGCCAAGAGCGACACCCTGCGCGATGAGTTGCTCGAGCACGGCTGGGTGGTCAAAGATACCAAAGACGGCACCAAACTGACCCGCGTGGGAGGATGAGGGAAGCTGAGGGTTTAGAGTTGAGGGTTGAGAGAGGAAGGCACACGATCTGGCCAATGATCTACACCAGCCATCCGGCTGTTGTCGCGGCGGCGTTCCCGCCGCCGGCCTTTAGCTCGTCACCCGTCACACGCCACTCGTCACTTCTCCCATGACCTTCGCCCCCGCCGATTACCTCGACCTCGAGCACACCGACCACCGGTCGCTCTTCGAGAAGGTCACCAACGTCTGGGAAGCCCTGCCCCTCATCGCGTCCTACCTGCAGTTCCGGCTCAAGCCCGCCATCCACGGCAAACAAATCGGCCGCCCCTTCATCAGCAACGCGGTCTACATCGGCCACGGCACCACCATCGAACAGGGCGCCATGATCAAAGGCCCCGCGTGGATCGGCGACCGCTGCCAGATCCGGGCCGGTTGCTACGTCCGGGAAAATGTCGTCGTCGGCAACGACGCCGTCCTCGGAAATTCCTGCGAACTCAAAAACTGCATCGTTTTCGACGGCGCACAGATCCCCCACTTCAATTACGTCGGCGACTCGATCCTCGGCCACCAAGCCCACCTCGGCGCCGGCGTCATTCTCTCCAACGTCCGCCTCGACAAAGGCGAAATCATCGTCCGCGGCCCCGGCGCGTCGGTCCCCACCGGCCTGAGAAAATTCGGCGCGATCATCGGCGACCGCGCCGAGGTCGGCTGCAATGCCGTGCTCAGTCCCGGTTCGCTCCTCGGACGCGAATCAGTCATCCACCCGTGCGTCCATTGGAAAGGCGTCCTTGAGGCAGGCGCATTTGCCAAACTGCGCCAGCAAGTCGAGATTAGTCCGCGGAACTGAATCCATGCTGCAACTGCCACCACACCTCAAGACCGCCTCCCGGGCGGCCGCCGCGCTGGCCATGGCCCTGTGCTTCCTCCCGTCCGCCGCCGTGGCCCAGACGCGCGAGGCGGCTCAGGCACAAGCCGTGGACGAGGTGGCCGGACGCCCCTTCATCGACCGCCACGTGGAATCCGCTGTGTCCCGGTTCTGGGGCTGGAAGGCGCGGATGAAAAGCGAGCACTTCAGCCGGTATCTCATCGGCTACACCATCGCGATCGGGGCGCTGGCCGGGGCTTTCTTCGGATTCCTCGCCTTCCGCTTCGGCGATGCCATGGCCCCTTACCTCCGCATCCGTCGAAAAACTTTCCAACTGGCCGGTGCCATCGGTGCCGGACTGGGCGTGTTGCTCACCGTGACCGAGGCGCCACCTCATTTGCCCGGGAAGCTGACCATGCTCCTCCTGGCCATGTTCTCTTCGACGGTCGCCGTGGTGGCGGCCACCATGGCCATTTTCGTATTCCAGCGCCGGCTCATGGTCTGGCGCGCCCGGCGGTCGGGCTTTCCCCTCAGCGGACGGCTACGCGTGCCCTGACGGCGATCAGGGCCGGTTCCGCGGCCAAGATGCGCGGACCGGGGGAATGCGGCGCCCGAGGATTTCGGCGAAGGGTTGGGCTTTGCGGCTGCGGCCGGGAGCGAGTTTCTCGAACAATCGCACGTAAGAAATGCTGCACTGCAAACGGCGTTGGGATCGGTCGATCTTCGGGTTGAGCTGGATGACCGCCTCGGAAAACGGGGGCTGCCTTTTCCGCCGCAGCACTTCGCGACGCACCTCGTCGATCGAAAGAGAGGTGTCTTTGACCAAGCGGTCCATGGCCTCGAGATCCCGGCGGGTGACCGGGGCCCAAAGCCTGCGCCATTGCCGCGGCGCGATCCGCGCAACCAAGGACTGAACGAACTTCTTGTTGCGCCCGTCCTGGTCCCAGAAACCGACGATGAGCAGAAAGGGTTCGTCGATGCCGTATTGCCGCAGCGCATCACCGAGCAGCACCGGCTCGCCGTATTGCGTGGCCTTTGGATTGACCGGGATGCGGCCATGATGTTCGTTCGCCGAGGCTGGGATATCCCATTTATCCGTTGGACCCGTTGGACGATGTCCGCCGAAGAATGTATCCGCCACCCACTGCTCGAAGCTAAGCCCGTGTTGCTGGACCTCGGAGGCGCGGGAGGGCAAAACGAGCAAGCAGAAGGTCAAACAAAAGACGGCCTTCACAGGGAGAATCTTTAACAGAAGCCATCGAAGGGAACGAAGAAAGATCAGCGGTCGTGACGGACTCCTTGATCCTCTCTCACCGGAATCCCTACCCCTCTCCTCTCCGTGAGCTCCGTGCCTTTGTGGGAGAAAGATCCGCGCCTTTCGAATCGAGAGAGCAAAGACAGGCGCCTGAGAACTCTCACGGAGACACGGAGAGCCCGGGGGTGAAACATCGCAGGAAATCCCTCTGCGTTCTCTGCGGTTTTCCAAACAATCGCGCTCGGAGTGCGCGATCGACCGCAGATGATGAACCCACCGGGGCCTCCCCCCTTCGTTTGCTTCGTTACCTTTTGTTAAAAAAAACTCAGGCCGAACGCCGGCGGCGTTTGACGCCGAGCATGGCGAGGTTGCGCTTCAATCCGGCTTCCATCGCGGTGGCTTCTTCGTCGCTCATGTTGGCGCTGTTGGCCAAGGCAGTCTGGGCGCGCTCGATGGCCTTGGCCACCGCATCCTCGTCGATCTCGCCTTCGCCGGCCACCATGTCGGTCAGAATGGAAAGACGTCCGGGCGTGATCTGGGCGAAACCTTCGCCGATGGCGGCGTAGGTGGTTTTGCCATCGTGGATGACGGCCAGTTCGCCGGGTTCGAGCATGGTCATGACCGGCTCGTGGTTCGGCAGGACGCCGATCTCCCCGGTCGTGGTGGGCAAGACGACCATGTCGACCTCGCCGGAGCGCGCGACTCCGGCGGGTGAGACGATTTCGAAATGGAGTTTGGCGGCCACTTAGCGGGTGACGGTGTCGATGCCGCCCTTCATGTAGAAGTTCTGCTCGGGCACGTCGTCGTATTTACCTTCGAGGATTTCCTTGAAGCCGCGGACCGTGTCTTCCGTTTTGACGTATTCGCCCTTCGTGCCGGTGAAAATCTCCGCCACGTGGAACGGCTGGCTGAGGAAGCGCTGGATTTTGCGGGCGCGGTAGACGGTTTGCTTGTCGTCGGGACTGAGTTCATCCATGCCGAGAATGGCAATGATGTCCTGCAGATCCT
>CAZEYV010000034.1:0-19214 GCA_964516705.1 uncultured Chthoniobacter sp. | reverse complement strand
CCGCAAAGCCGCCCCGCCCCCTTATGACAAACTGACCGGTGCCGAGCACATCGGGGCAGTGCACATGGTCGACCAATCCCCCATCGGCAAAACCTCGCGCTCGACACCCGCCACTTACATCAAAGTCTTCGACGAAATCCGCCAACTCTTCGCCGGACTCCCCGCCTCGCGCATGCGCGGCTACACGGCCAGCCGGTTTTCCTTCAACACGGACGGCGGACGCTGCGAAACCTGCCTCGGCCAGGGCGCGATCAAACTCGAAATGAGTTTCCTGCCCTCCAGCTGGCTTCCCTGCAGCGAATGCAACGGCAGCCGCTACAACCGCCAGACCCTCGAGATCCTCTACAACGGCGAAACCATCGCCGATGTGATGAAGATGACCGCGGCCGAGGCATCCGAATTTTTCGACGCCCACCCGAAAATCCGCCACGCCCTCCGCCTCCTCGTCGAAACCGGCCTCGGCTACCTCACTCTCGGTCAACCCAGCCCGACGCTTTCCGGCGGCGAAGCCCAACGCATCAAACTCGTGACCGAACTCTCCCGCACCGGCGCGACCAAAGGACGCCGCCTCCGCGAGGACAAGCGCGGCAATTTCTACCTCCTCGAAGAGCCGACCATCGGCCTCCACATGGCCGACGTCGAACAGCTCATCGGCATCCTTCACCGCCTGACCGACGAAGGCCACACCGTGATCGTTATCGAACACAACCTCAGCGTCATCGCCGAGGCCGACTACGTGGTGGAAATCGGCCCCGAAGCCGGCGCCGAAGGCGGAAACCTCGTCTTTGCCGGCCCGCCCGAAGAAATCCTCAAAATCAAAGCCAGCCCCACCGCCCCCTTCCTCAAGCCTCTCCTCAGCTTGTAGCGGCGGTCTCTGACCGCCGGTGCCTTGAAAACATGCCGACACCAACCACCATCCTCAGCATTCTCGGCCTTGAGCACAGCGGAACCACGCTCCTCGTCCGCATCCTCAGCAACCATCCCGAAGCGGTCAGCCTCGGAGGCATGAAAAACCTCGCCGACTTCGCCACCGGTCGCCGCGCCTGCAGTTGCGGCGCCTCGTATGGCGATTGTCCGGTCTGGCTGGGCGTGGAAAACGAATTCCAAAAACGCGGACGCCGACTGGCGCAGCTCTCCGACGCCATCAAGACCGGAGACGCCGCGACCATCGGCGACTTCTTCGCCTCCGTCGCCGCTTCATCCCATCGCCCCCTTCTCATCGAAAGCTCCCGCCAGCATTCCTACCTCGACCTCCTCCCGGGCGCCCCGGATTTCCAGGCCACCGCCATCCACATCTTCAAACATCCCGGCGCGCAGGCCTGGTCCGCCCACCGCGCGGGACGCTCCGTGCTCCGTGAGATGCGCCACTACCGCCGCCGCAGCCACGCGATTCTCCGCCGCCTGTCCAACCACCCCGCCGCCCTGCATGTCAGCCACGACGACTTCTGCGCCGGTCCGGACGCTCATCTGCACCGCATCCTCGCGCTCGCCGGTTTCCAGCCCGACCCGCAGCAACTTGAGACCTGGGGCGGAAAAGAAATGCACATCATCGGCGGCAACCGCATGAAAAGGGACCGCTCGTCCGCCATCAAGACGGACGCGGCGTGGCGGCGGTCCCTTCCTCTTGTCCCCCGCCTCCTCGCCCGTCTCCTCGGCAACGCCCCCTACCGCCGCAATCTTGCCGCTGCCACACCAGCCCGATAAACCCTCCCCGTGCTGAATTACATCTGGCTCGCTCTTGTTGTCGGCGCCGTCCTCCTCGGCGGGGCCACCGGGCAACTCAAAGAAGTCACCACCGCCGCGTTCGACGCGTGCAAAACCGCCGTCATGACCATCGCCCTGCCTCTGGCCGGCGTCATGGCCCTCTGGCTCGGCGTCATGCGGTTGGCCGAAAAGTCCGGACTCACGCACGCCCTGGCCCGTGCTCTGCGGCCGCTCATGACCCGTATTTTCCCCGACGTTCCCGCCGAGCATCCCGCCATGGGCTCCATGATCATGAACATGTCGGCCAACATGCTCGGCCTGGCCAATGCCGCCACCCCGCTCGGACTGCGCGCCATGCAGGACCTGGAAAAGCTCAACCCGCGCCCCGGCACCGCGACCAACGCGATGTGCACCTTCCTCGCGCTCAACACCAGCTCGGTGCAACTCATCCCCGCCAGCGCCGTGGCCATCCTCGCCGCCGCGGGCTCGGTCCAACCCACCGCCATCATCGGCACCGCCCTCGTCGCCACCATTTGTTCAACCATTGCCGGACTCACCGCGGTCAAAACGTTGGAAAAACTCCCCTTCTACAAACTCCCGCCCGTCACTCCCGCCGACGACCAAGCCAGAAAAATCGAGGAAGCCGCGGCCCCGGAGCCTGTCACCGTCGAACCGCCCGAACCTCTCGCCCTCTGGTCCCGTGTTCTCCTCGCCGCCTTCGGCCTCTTTTTTCTTTTTCTTCTCTGGCGCAACGCGGGCGAGGGCTATGACGGAGACCGCGGCTGGTTTGCATCCTATATCACCGCCATTTCCCTCCTCGCCATCCCGTTCCTCCTTTCTTTCTTTCCCCTCTACGCCGCCCTTCGCCGGGTGCCTGTTTACGAGGAATTCGTCGAAGGCGCCAAGGAAGGCATCCAAGTCGCCCTCCGCATCATTCCCTTTCTCGTCGCCATCCTCGTCGCCATCGGCATGTTCCGCGGCGCCGGTGGTATCGACCTCATCAGCCGCGCCCTCGATCCCGTTTTCCAAGTGGTCGGCTTTCCGGCCGAACTCCTCCCCATGGCCCTCATGCGTCCGCTGAGCGGCAGCGGCAGCATGGGCATCTTCTCCGAACTCGTCGCCGCCCACGGACCGGACAGCCTGCTCGCCCGCATGGCCGGCACCATCATGGGCAGCACGGAAACGACGTTCTACGTTCTCGCCGTCTACTTCGGTTCGGTCGCCATCCGCCGCACCCGCCACGCCGTCCCCGCCGGCCTCATCGCCGACCTCACCGGCATCATCGCCTCGATCGCCGTCTGCCGTCTCGTCTTCACCTGAAACCTCGCCTCCATAGGCAACTTTTCCCCTTCCGCCGGCGTTTCGTCAGTGTAACTTTGTTCCGAATGGCCGGCCTCAAAATCAACCCCGAGCTGCACCAAGCGAAGAAGCCGGACTGGATCAAAGTCCGCCTGCCTTCGAACCCGGTCTTTTTCTCGACCAAAGCCCTCGTCTCCGACCTGCGACTCCACACCGTCTGCGAGAGCGCGCAGTGCCCGAACCGCTGGGAGTGCTGGAGTCAGGGAACAGCCACCTTCATGATCGCCGGCGACCGCTGCACCCGCGCCTGCGGGTTCTGCGCCGTGACCACGGCCAAACCGTTCGCCCTCGAGCACGACGAGCCGCAACGTGTGGCCGAGGCGGTCATGCGGATGAAGTTGAAGCACGTGGTCATCACCGCGGTGGCCCGCGACGATGTGCCGGACGGCGGAGCTTTGCATTTCGCCCGGACCATCGGGGCGATCCGCAAGCGCGATGCATCCATCATCATCGAAGTTCTCGTGCCGGACTTCAACGGCAAGGACGATTCCCTGCGCACCGTGCTCGAAGCCGCGCCGCACATTTTCAACCACAACATCGAGACGGTCGAACGTCTCACCCCGGTCGTGCGCTCGCGCGCGAAATACACCTTGTCCCTCCAATTCCTTGCCCGCGCCAAGGAATTGAGCCCCGGCATCACCACGAAGAGCGGCATCATGCTCGGACTCGGCGAGACCGAGACGGAGGTCTTCCAGGCAATGGACGATCTGCGCGAGCACGGTGTCGAAGTCCTGACCATGGGGCAATACCTGCGCCCCACACCGCAGCATCTTCCGGTCGTCGAATACATCCGTCCGGAAGTCTTCAATCTCTACGGTGATATCGCCCGCAACAAAGGTTTCACCCACGTGGCCAGCGGACCGCTCGTGCGCAGTTCCTACCACGCGGCGGATTTCAATCCGCTGGAGAAAAAAGACGCTGGTTGTAGCGGCGGTTTGTGACCGCCGGAACCCGGCGATAAAAAGCACCGACGGTCACAGACCGCCGCTACAAATGATGAAAAAAGCCGGCCGTAACATCGTCATCACCGGCATCTCCCGCGGCTGCGGGCGCGCCCTTGCCGAATACTACTTGGCGCAAGGCCACCGCGTGGCCGGTTGTGCGCGATCGGAGGCTGTGGTCGAGGAACTCCGCGCCGAGCACGGACCGCTCCATCATTTCACCGCGGTCGATGTCTCGGACAATGATGCTGTCCGCGTCTGGGCCTGCGATGTCCTCGCCCATTTCGGTGCACCCGATTTGCTGGTCAACAACGCGGCGGTCATTGCGGGCAATGCCCCGCTCTGGGAAATCCCCGTGCACGAATTCGATTCCGTCATCGACGTGAACATCAAGGGCACCGCCCATGTCCTGCGCCATTTCCTTCCCGCCATGATTCATCGCGGCGCGGGCGTGGTGGTCAATTTCAGCTCCGGTTGGGGACGCTCGACCTCGGCCGAGGTCTCGGCCTACTGCGCGAGCAAATGGGCCATCGAGGGCATGACCCAAGCCCTCGCCCAGGAAATCCCCAAAGGCCTCTGCGCCGTCACCCTCAATCCCGGCATCATCGACACGGACATGCTGCAATCCTGCTTCGGCCGGGAATCCGCCGCACAATACCCGAGAGCCGACGAATGGGCGCAGGCTGCGGGTCCGTATTTGCTTGGACTCGGATCGGAGGAAAACGGCCAAGCTCTGACCGTCCCCGGAATTCCTGTGGATTGACGTCGCTGGCTTGACCGTCGCCGACTAATTGGCTAGATTAGCCAAGTATGGAAGCCACGGTGCTCAAAGCCAAAAACAGCCTCTCCCTGCTCCTGCACAAAGCCGAGCAAGGTGAGGAGGTGCTTATCCGCCGCGGACGGAATGGCGCGCGATTCCGCATTGTGCCGATCAAGGCGAGCGTACGCCGCACCTTGACTCCCGCCCCGCGGTGGAAGGGACGCATTGCCTATACGGACGAGGCGGTTTGGGAGTCGGAGTGGAAGGGCGACGAGTGATCTCGCACGTTCTCGACACGTGCGCGGTGCTTGATCTGGCCAGCGGCCGATGGACCGATCCGGTGGCGCGAAAAGCTTTGGCGGCCGCGACCGATCCGGTCATTCTCGCCGTCAGCGTCTGGGAACTCGCGCGCAAACTGCGGTTGGGAAAAATCAAGCTGCCCTGTACGCAGGAGGGCGTTGCCGCCTTCGTCGAAAAAATCGCTGCGCGGCATAGTCTGCGTGTGGTTCCACTGGATGGCGAAACATGCAACGATGCCGAGATGCTACCACCCCACCACGAAGATCCTTTCGACCGCATGATCATCGCCCTGGCGGCGCGTGCCGGTTGCCCCGTCTTCACGACAGACCGGCGGTTCGATGCCTATTCGGTGGAGGTTATCCGACAGAAGTAAGGCGCCGGAAAGACTGGCACCGACCGTCTGCCATTTGTAAAATGATTCCATGATGATCTCCGCCAAAATGCAAAAAGCGCTCAACGCGCAAATCGGGATGGAATTCGCCGCCGCCATGAAATACGACGCCATGGCCGCGTACTTCGAAGCCGAGGCCTTGCCGCAGGCGGCCAAACGTTTCTTCAAGCAGGCCGGCGAGGAACGCGAGCACGCGCACAAATTCCTCCGCTATGTGCTCGATGCCGGCGGACGCGTGCAAATCCCGGAGATCCCCGCCCAACCGCACACCTACAAATCCTCGGAAGCCGCCGCCCGGGCCGCCCTCGACAGCGAGATGGCGGTGACCAAGTCGATCAACAGGATCATGGACCTGGCCATCGAGGAAAAAGACCACGCCACGGTGGCCATGCTGCAATGGTTCGTCACCGAGCAGGTCGAGGAAATTTCCTCCGCCGACCAGTTCCTGCGCCTGGTGCAGCGCGCCGGGGAGAAAAACATCCTCGCGGTCGAAGACTATCTCGCCGACACGGCGGAAAAAGATTGAGATAACTGCCGTCCCCGGCGCCGATCCGCCACCACTCAACCGCGCCAGCAACCCCCCGTGCCGCCGGCGCGTGTCGTTCTGCCGCACCGCCGTGGCCAGCGCTTTCCGTTGTCCGGCCACCACCACCAATTGCTTGCCGCGCGTGATGCCGGTGTAAAGCAGGTTGCGCTGCAGGAGGAGAAAATGCTGCATGGCCAGCGGGATGACCACCGCGGGAAATTCGGAGCCCTGGCTCTTGTGGATACTGATGGCGTAGGCCGGTTCCACCTCGTCGAGTTCGCCGAATTGGTAAATCACCCGGCGTCCGTCGAAGTCTATCCCGACCTCGCGCGCATCCGCGTCGATGGCGGCCACGCGTCCGATGTCGCCGTTGAACACTTCTTTGTCATAGTTGTTGCGCGTCTGCAGGACTTTGTCGCCCGCGCGGAACTTCGTGCCGAACCGTTCGATTTCCGGACGGTCGGCCTGCGGCGGATTGAGCGCGGCCTGCAGCGCGGTGTTCAGTTCCCTGATCCCGAGGCTCCCGCGGTGCATCGGGACCAGAACCTGGACGTCACGCACCGGGTCGAGTCCGAGCCGCTTGGGGATTTCCTCCCGCACCAGCCGCAGCACCAGGCGGGCGATTTCCTCCGGTTCCTCGCGATGGAGGAAGGCGAAATCGGCGCCCTTTTCCGCCGCTTCCTCCGGGACGCGTCCGTGCCGGACATCGTGGGCCGCGCGGACGATGCGGCTGGCTTCGGCTTGGCGGAAGATTTCGGTCAGGCGCACGGACGGCACCGCGCCACTGGCCAGCAGATCGGAGAGCACCGAGCCCGGGCCCACGCTGGGCAATTGGTCCGGATCGCCGACGAGAAGCAACGATCCCGCCGGCGGGAGGGCGCGGCACAAGGAGGCCATGAGCGGCACGTCGACCATGGAAAATTCGTCGACCACCACCAGGTCGGTATCGAGCGGATGCTTCGGCCCGCGTTTGAATCCGCCGCCCGGGAGGAATTCGAGCAAGCGGTGGATGGTCTGGGCACGGTGCCCGGTCGATTCGCCCATGCGCTTGGCCGCGCGTCCGGTCGGCGCGCACAGTTGGAAGCGGACCTTTTTTGCGGCGAGAATTTTCAGCAGACTGTCGAGCAGGGTGGTTTTGCCCACGCCCGGGCCGCCGGTGATGACCGCCACACGCGCGCCGAGGACGGTGCGCAAGGCCTGGGTCTGGCTGGGGGAGAGCAGCTTGCCGGTCTTTGCCTGCACCCAACCGAGCGCCTTGTCGAAATCGACATCCGGAAGTTTCGGCGGTTGGGAGGCGAGTCGTTGCAGGGACGCCGCGATGGTCATCTCGGCCGCGCGCAAGGACGGCAGGAAGATGGTGGTTTGGCCGGCGATGTCTTCGCCGACCAGCTGGCCGTCCGCGATCTCCCGCTGCAAAGCGCCGGAGACAATGTCTTCGCCGACTCCGAGAAGCTCGGCCGTCTGCGCGAGCAGCACCTCCCGGGGCAACCCGGTGTGCCCCTCGCCGGTCGCCCGGGCCAGGATGTGCTGCAGTCCGCCGCGGGCCCGCAGGATGGAATCGTGGCCGAAGCCGAGTTTCTCGCCCACCGCGTCGGCGGATTTGAACCCGATCCCCGGAATGTCGCGGGCCAGCAGGTAGGGATTGGCCCGCACGCGCGCGATGGCCTCCTCGCCGTAGAGTTTGAAGACGCGCAGGGCGCGGCTCGTGCTGATGCCGTGGCTGTGGAGAAAGACCATGATGTCGCGCACCACGCGCTGCTCGGCCCAGGCGGCCTTGATTTGCTGGCGCCGCCCTTCCCCGATGCCCTCGATTTCCTGCAGGCGGGCGGATGACTTCTCGATGATGTCGAAAATTTTCTCCCCGAATTTGGCCACCATCTTTTTCGCGTAGACCGGACCGATCCCCTTGATCAGTCCGCTGCCGAGGTATTTTTCGATCCCCTGCGCCGAGGTGGGGGCCTGGCAACGGATCTCGACCGCGCGCAATTGCCTCCCGTGATCGCGGGTGCTTTCCCAGCGTCCTTCCGCGGTGATCCACTCCCCGGGCGAGACCGCGGCGACCGTGCCGACCACCGCAACGAGGTCGCGGCGGCCCTGCAATTTCACTTTGAGCACGGCGAAGCCGGTGTCCTCGTTGTGGAAAGTCACGCGCTCGACGAGCCCGGACAGACCGTCGGACGGCGGGTTGCTGCGGTCGGCCATGCCGGCATCATGGCACAGTCGGCCCGGCGATGCAGCGGCTTGCTTGCGGGGGGGTCATGGTCCATTATCTTGTTTCGATGTTCAGGCTGACGCGCCAGGAAAGGCAACTCGTCGCCTTCATCCTCGCGGCTTTCCTCGCCGGGCTTGGGATCAAGCACTGGCGGGAGACGCGGGAGACGGAGGCCGCGGTGGCGGAAACGGCGCAGGCTCCTTGACCCATGCAAAAACCCGCTTTTCACGAGACGCTCGACCAGGTGGTGGCGCGCGACCCGCGCTACAGCAAGGAAGCTTACGGCTTCCTGCGCGAGGCCCTCGAGTTCACCCAGAAGAAACGCCGCAAGTCGCGCGCCGAGTCCACCCACGTCTCGGCCAACGAACTCCTCGGCGGCTTCCGCGAATATTCGCTCCAGCAATTCGGTCCGATGGGCCTCACCGTCCTCGAATACTGGGGCGTCCGCTCGACCGGTGACGTGGGCCGCATGGTTTTCAATCTGATCGAAGCCGGTGTCTTCGGCCGCGCCGACGACGACCGGATCGAGGATTTTGAAAACGGCTTCAGCTTCGAGGAAGCCTTCGTCGCGCCCTTCCGCCCGGTCGAAAAGAAAACCTCCCGCCGCACCCCGCGCTCCCGCAAAGTCGCGCAGGAGGCCAACTGACGCGGCCGGCCGCCGCGCCGTCCCGCCATGCAAAACTTCCTGCCCCACCCCGACCCCGCCGCCGCCGCGCTGGCCCGCGGCCGCACCCGGACCCGTGTCCTGCCCAACGGCTTCAACGTGCTGGTCGAGCCCGACCATTCCGCCCCGGTGGCCAGCGTGCAGGTCTGGGTGCAAAGCGGCAGCATCCACGAGGGCCAATGGCTCGGCGCCGGATTGTCGCATCTGCTCGAACACATGATTTTCAAGGGTACGGAAAAGCGCGGACCGAACGACATCGCGCGCGCCGTGCAGGAGGCGGGCGGCTATGTCAATGCCTACACGTCGTTCGACCGCACCGTCTACTGGATCGACGTGCCGGCCGATGGCGCAGCCACCGCGATGGAATTGCTGGCCGATGCCACCCTGCACTCGACATTGCCCGCCGGGGAGTTCGCCAAGGAACAGGAGGTCATCCGCCGTGAATTCGCCATGGGATTCGACGATCCGAACCGCATGAGCACCGAACTGATGCTCTCGACCGCTTTCAGCACCAGCCCCTACCGCCATCCCATCATCGGCCATCTCGAGGTCTTCAACCGCCTGACCCGCGACGACCTCGCCGCTTACTACCGCGCACGCTACACGCCGGAAAACATGTTCCTCGTCGTGACCGGCGACGTCGATCCCGCGCAGGTTTTCGCCGACGCGGAAAAGCACTTCGGGTCGGCACCACGCATGGCCCAGCCGCCGCTCTTCATCCCGCACGAACCGCCGCAGCTCGGACGGCGCGAGGCGCACGAGGAATTCGAGACCGAGCTGACCCGTTGCTCCCTCGTCTGGCACATCCCGCCGGTCACCCACCCCGACACCGCGCCGCTCGACGTGCTGGCCACCGTGCTCGGGGGCGGACGCAGCACGCCTTTGCACCTCGAACTGCGCGAGAGGAAAAATCTCGTCCACCACATCTCGGCCTATTCATACATGGCCGGGGAAATGGGGCTCTTCGGCATCGATTTCCTCTGCGATCCGGAAAAACGCGCCGAGGCGGAGGAAGCCGTGCTGGAGATCGTCACCCGCTATCGCGACCAACCCGCGTCCGATGCCGAGGTGACCAAGGCGCGCAAGAGCATCCTCGCCGACCAGCTGAACAACCTCTCGACCGCGCGCGGCCGCGCCTCGGACATCGGAGGCAGCTGGTTGCTGGCCCGCAACCCCGATCTCGGGTCGGAATATCTCGGCCATATCGGACGCGTCGAAGCCGCCGAGCTGCAACGCGTGGCGCGCCGTTACCTAACCGCATCGAAGGCCACCGTCACCTCGCTCAACCCGAAAGGTTCGCTGGCCCGCACGAGCGGCGAAGCCCGTGCCGCCGGCGCGCGCCACATCGAAAAATTCACCCTGCCCAACGGCCTGCGTGTGCTGGTCTGCGCGGACCACAAACTCCCACTGGTCGATCTGGTCGCCGTCTTCCGCGGCGGACTCCTCGCCGAGACGGCCGCGACCAACGGTGTGACCGCCCTCGCCGCGCGCACATTGGTCAAAGGCACGCAACGCCGCAGCGCCGAGCAATTGAACGACGAAATCGAGGCCGTGGGCGGACAGATCCGGGCCGACTCCGGCAACAACAGCTTCAGCGTTTCCGTCGAGGTGATGAAGCCGGACCTGCACTTGGGCATGGATATTCTCTCCGATGTCCTCACCCACGCCGCCTTTCCCGAGGAGGAAATCGAGCGGGAAAAAGAAGACCAGATTGCTTCGATCAAAGCCGAGGACGAGCAAATCACCGCCGTGGCGAGGCATGCCATGCGCCGGGCCGTCTTCGGCGACCATCCCTACGGACTGCGCTCGAGCGGAACGGCAGCCTCGGTCGCGGCCCTGACCCGCGGGCAATTGCTGGCCTTGCGCGACGAATGCGTCACGGCCAAGAACGGCGTCCTTGCCGTCTTCGGAGATGTGACCGTGGACGAGGTACGGACCATGGCGGAGGAAATGTTCGGCGGGTTGTGCGAGGGCGCCCTGCTCATGACCGATCCTCCCGTCGCCCCGGCTTTGACCAAAGCGGTCGAAGTGGTGGCGCACGAACCCAAACAGCAGGCCGTCCTCATGGCCGGCTTCCGCGGGGCCGATGCGCTCAGTCCGGACCGTGCCGCCCTTGAGTTGATCGACACGGCGAGCAGCGACATGGCTTCGAGGTTCTTCCACCGCATCCGCGAGGAACTCGGGTTGGCCTATTTTGTCGGCGCCTCGCAAATGATGGGCTTCGCCCCGGGCATCTTCACTTTTTACCTCGGCACCGATCCGGCCAAGGTCGATCTGGTGCGGAGAAATTTCGACGAGGAGATCGCCTCGCTCGCGGCGGACGGTCTGACCGAGGCCGAATTGACCCGGGCCAAGAAGAAGTTGATCGGGAGCGAGGCCATCCGGAACCAATCCCTCGAAGCGTTCGCCCACGTTGTCGCGGTGGACGAACTCTACGGCCTGGGCGCGGAGCACCACGCCCGGCGGGCCGCGGAGATCAATGCGGTCACGCTCGGGCAAGTGCGCGCCGTGGCGCGCAAGTATTTCCACGAGCCGTGCCGGGCGACGGTGCTGGTCACGCCGGCGACGGATAAGGTTGCGGCCGGATGAGGCCATCCGGCCCTACCGGAGAGATTTTTTGGCAGTGCCCGCTGGCTCAGCGGGCCGCGGCAATTGCCATCGTGTCCACGAGCGCGTAAAAGACTCCCATGGCCGAAGTGCAAAATTCCCAACAGTCCGGCGAGATGACCCGCCGGTTCATCGAATTCGTCCTCATGCAAGCGCAGCAGATTGCGCTGATGCTCGGGCAGATCCCCGGACCGGACGGCAAACCGCTGGAGCCGAATCTTCCGGTGGCCCGGATCTTCATCGACCAGCTCGAAATGATCCGCGAGAAGACACGGGGCAACCTCGGCAAGGATGAGGAGGATATTCTGACCAAGGTGCTGGCCGATTTGCAGCTGGCTTTTGTCGAGGCGGGTCAGCCGGCGCCCGGTGCGGTGGCGGCGGAACCGGCGCCCGCGCCGCCTCCGGACGCCACCGCGGACTCCAAGGAAGAGGACAAAAAGAAATTCAGCAAAAGCTACGGTTGATCCCGTCCCCTTTGCTCCCCACACTCCCCCCCATGGAAATCACTACATCGGTTGTCAACGAGACCCCGGTCCTGACCTTGCGGGGCCGTCTCGACGGTCTGGCTGCTCCGGCCGTCGAGGAGAAAGTGGCCGCACTCCTCGCCACCGGCCCGCAACGCATGGTGTTCGATTGCTCCGGCATCGAATACGCCAGCAGTGCGGGGCTGCGCGTCTTCCTCGCCACGGCGAAGAAACTGAAGACGGTCGGCGGACGCTGCGGCTTCGCCTCGCTCACGCCTCCGTTGCGCGAAATTTTCGGCGTCTCCGGATTCCTCGATGTGCTGGAGATCCATGACAATCTGGAGTCCGCCACCGCCTGAGACCATGCAACAACTCACCTTCACCGAGGAAATTGTCCTTCTCGCCTTGGACGACAAATCCGGGGCGCAATTGCCCTTGCCCGTCACCGCGCTGGGCTACGGTCTGGCCGGGGCCGTGCTGGCCGATCTGGCCATCGCGGGGAAGATCGACACCGATGCGCAACAATTGATCCTGCTGGATGCGTCACCCACCGGCGATCCTTTGCTCGACCCCTGGCTCGCCCTGATCGCCGCGGAGAAAAATCCGCGCTCTGTCGCCTCTTGGCTCTCCGTGCTGGCCGACCGCCAGCAGGAGATCGAGCAGCCCGCGCTCGAACGGCTCATCAGCCGCGGAATCCTCAAAAGGCAGGACAAAAAAATCCTCTGGGTCATCGGGCTGCGCCGCTACCCCACGGTCGACGGTCACGAGCGCACCGAAGTGCGCACCCGGCTCGGACAACTCATCCTCGGGGAAGATTTGCCCGACCCGCGCGATGCCACGCTCCTCAGTTTGTTGAGGGGTTGCCGGCTGACGGACCACATTTTCGACGGACCGGAATTTTCCGCGCGCGACCAGCGTCTGGCCACGCTGGCCAAAATGGATCTGGTCGGCCGCGAAGTGTCGGCGGCCACCACCGAAGCAATCATCGCGCTTTCCGTCGCGATGAACGCCCCGGTGCCGCACATGTAGGACCGGGCAAGCCGGCGACCGCAGCCATCCGGACGTTTCCGCGCCGGACCGAAAAAAAACCGGCGACCTCTTGCGAAGCCGCCGGTTTGTGAAGGATAACCGGGAGGTTATTTGAGGTGCTTGGAGACGTGCTTGGTCATCTCGAACATGCTGACGATCTTTTTGCCGCCGAAGATAACCTTCAGCTTGTCGTCGGCGTGGATCATCGTCTTTTTGACTTTGTCCTGCAGCTTGTTCTTCTTGATGTAGTCCCAGAGCCTCTTCGTCATTTGTCCGCGGGGAGCGGGCTTGGCGCCCACCACAGCGGCGAGAGCGGCAGAAGGCGTCACCGGCTTCATGAGCGCGGGATTCGCTTTCCGTTTTTTCTTCACCACTTTTTTCTTGGCGGCCTTTTTGACGGTTTTTTTGGCTGGTTTACGTTTGGTTGCTTTTTTCTTAGGCATAACAAGATCATGTGTTGACAGGTTTTTCCCTAGGGAGCAACCACAATTTGTGGGGTCGGTGCTGACCCGGCACCACTACCCGTGGGGTCCCCGGAGGACGGGTCAGATCCCGCCGCCGTCCACCTCGACGCTGATCCGGTAGAAGCGGCTGGCGATCGGCCCGAGGCCGGTCTCGGTGACGGTCCAAGTCGTGCCGTCGCCGTCCACGGGATTGACCTGGTCCGGGGCGATGTTGCTGACCTCGACCCACTCGCCGGAGGTCAGGCTGGTGCGGGCCATGACGGTGTAACGGCGACCGGCCACCGTGGGGAACTGGATCCGGAATCCGTCTCCCTCGCGCGCGATGGCCACCGGGATGCGCCCGCTGGAGGCGTCGTTGGGATCCGAGCCGAAGACGTATTCCTGCAGGTTGGTCAGACCGTCGCCGTCGCGATCGGCCGAGGCCACGCGTTCATCGGCGGGGATGTCATTTCCGCTCCACCAGGTGTCGGGAATGCCGTCGGTCACGGACGGCGCATCACTGCCGTCATCGAAACCGAGGGTGACGAGATGCGGACCGGCGCCGGTCAGCTCGACTTCGACCTGGTGGGTCTGGGCTTGGTTGCGGCGCTGGACGGTGGTGGTCGCGGTTGTGTCGGTGGCGTCCGCGTTGATTTGCGGACCTTCGACCCAGGCGCGGACCACTTCGCTGCCGCTGGCATTGGCCACGCTGACGCGAGTGCCTTCGACCACCTCGGTCGTGAGGCCTTCCTGGCCGCGGAGCAGGAGGTCGAGGAGGTTCGGCGAGAGGCCGAAGCGCACGCGGAGTTTGTCCGGACCGCTCAGCGTGTAGCGCGCGGCAAGCCGGCCGTTGGCGGCATCGGGCAGGGTGATCGTTTTGCTCACGCCGCCGGAGGTGAAGGTCCAACCTTTGCCGCCGCCCGGGGCTGCGGCGACGTTGTAGTCGGCGTTGACGCCGGTGCTGCTGGAGGCGGAACCCGAGATTGCCGACCAGTCCTTGAACCCGCTGGTGCGGAAAGCCGTTTCATCGCTGGCGCCCTCGTCCTCGGTGTCGGTGTTGCCGTAGGAGGCGAAGTTGCCCGCGACCTGCCAGACCTTGCCGTCGGTCGGATGGCGCATCCAGGCGGCGGTCATGCGTCCGCCCTTGGCCTCGAAGACGGCGAAGACACGGCTGTTGTAGAGGAGGTATTCCGGCTGTCCGTCGAGATCGACATCTTCCTGCACCGCCTCGTGGGTCGAGCTATTGGCGCTGGCGGCCCATTGTTGCACTCGGCCGAAAACATGGGCGAAGCGGGTCTGGCCCTGCGAGTGCCTGGCGAAGTCGGCCATGGTCTGGTTGCCGAGCGAGGCGGGGTTGATGTAGTCGCCGGTGCTGTATTTGCTCAAGTCGGAGGCTTGGTCGGCGTCCGGAAGGTAGAAGGCGGTCTGGAACATGGCCCCGCCGACCACGGCGCGGGCCACGTCCTGAAGGTTGGCCGCGGTGGCGGTCTTGGCCGAATTCCATGCGGCGTGGGCGTGGCCATCGACCCCGACCTGACCGAAGGCGCTTCCGGCCGTGAAAGTCCGCACCTTCAACTTGTCGAACCAATTGTCATAATTTTCGTTCGTCGCCCAATCGACCCAGTCTTTGGCCGTGAGGCGCAGATTTTTCCCGGCGCCCTGGTTGACCGTGCCCCAGATGCCGGTGAGTTGTCCGTTGTCCTGGCGCGGGTATTGGATCTCTCCGCCGGCGATTTGCCCGGCGGTGACGAGCCGGATCCACGGACGGCTGGCCAGCCAGCGCACATTGGCGTCGTAGCTGTCGGCGCGGCTGTTGCTCGAGAAGTCGTTGAAGTCGCGCCAGAGGACGACGATTTGATCCTGCGTGCTGCTGCGGGAGCGGCGCGAGAGAAGTTGGCGGACGGGCAGGGCCGAGCCCTCGTCGATCGTGCTGTCGAGATAGTTGCTGGTCACGTCATGGATGGGGAAGATCCGCATGCCGTTGACTTCGTTGAGGCGGTAGCCGGCGGTGCCCAGCGCGCTGGAGCGGCCGAACCATTTGACGAAGTGCCGCATCTGGTCGGCGAAGGTGTAGCCGTAGCCCATGCCTTGGATCATCTCGAGCGACTCGTCGTCGAGGATGCGCTCGGAGGGCCAGAAAACGCTGCGCGAGGCGCCGCGGCCGTTTTCGCCGTAGATGGCGTCGAGGAATTTCTCGGCCACTTCCTTGTTCGCGTTGTTGAACTCGGGGAGGAAATACTTCGGCACGTGGTCGGCAAAGGTCGAACCGACCAGCGAGATCTGGCCTTGGCCGACGAGCGCGCGGATGCGTGCGTTGAAGCTCGGACCGTCGTTGTTCGGCCATGCACCAGCGTCCGGGTTCCGCGCCCATTGCAGGGCCGAAGCCAGCGTGGGCGTGATATGCAGGGTGAGCGGGGCCTGGTAGGCCTCGTGGGTCTGGAGCAGGCGGGAATAACCGACGGCGGGCGAACCGCGGCGGACCCAGCTTTGCGCGGTCTCGGCACGCTCGATGGCCTGGTTGCCGTGGGCCAAGAGCATGACTTTGGCGTTCTTGTGACGGTCGTTGGAGCTGTTGCGCCCGAAGTAGCCGGAGAGTTTGCCGTTGATGCGGATGTTGTCCTGGTCCCTCCAAAAATCGGAGGCCAGCCAGTCGTCGTAGATGGTGTCGCGGATATCATTGCGGCCGGGGATATCACCGGGGCCACCCGCTTGGGTGCCCGGACGCGTGGTGAAGACTTGGAAATTGAGGGTTTCAGGGTTACCGCTCCAGCCCGCATCGAGGAGGTGCTGGCGGTCGATGGCGATCTCGACGGCATCGTAGCGGCTGGACCACGCGATTTCGTTCACTCCGCCGAAGCCGCGGGCTTGCACGCCGAAGTTCAGCGGGTTCTGGAACTGGTCGGTGGTATTGCTGCCGCGGTTGGTGTCGACGAAGATCGAACCGAAGTTCTGCCCGTAGGCGACAACGACGGCTTCCCAGCGCATGTCGGTGGCGATGTCGACTTCATTCGGGAGGGCGCGCTCGCCGACAGCGGGGTTGCCGGTGTCGATGACCACGTAGGCATCGACCTCGCCTTGCCAGGCGTTGGGCGCGAGGTCCATGAAGTCGACACGGAAGTAAACGCGTCCGTCGCCACCGGCAAAGGTGGCGCCGCCGTCACGGAAGCTGAAGGCGACGATGTCGCGCGAGTTGTCGAAGCCGTTGGTGCGGTAGACGTCGGCACCCTGGCTGCCGCCTTCGTTGTATTCATCGAGGACGATGAGGTCTTCATGGGTCCAGTCGGTGAACTTGCCGATGGTGATGGAGCCCTCGCCTTCCCCGCCGCCGCCCTCTTCGTCGCGCTGGTTGGGATGCGTGCCGTTGGCCAACTCGGTGGCATTGCTCAGAACGTCGCCGTCGGGATCACCGTCGGGGCCGTTGTTGATGTTGCCGGGACCACCGGTGCGGAAGCTGTAAACGCCGTTGTCGAGCGGATCGAGGCCGTGGTTGACCTCCCAACCGTCGGGCAGGCCGTCGCCGTCGGTGTCGGGATTGAGCGGATCGGTTTCGGCGATGACGATCTTCGGCCAGCCATTGGTCTGCGCGGTGCCGTTGCCGACGGGCGAGTAGGCGGCGAACAGGGCGCTGTAGTTGATGGCGCGCGAGGTGGCACCGCCGACCCGGAAGGCGGCGTTGGCGGGATCACTGAGGAGCAATTCGGTGAGCGTGCCGTCCTCGGCCTTAAGGAAGAGGTCGGTGCGGCCGTTGAGGTTGATGTCTTCCCCGAAGCCGTCGGTGAGGCCGTCGCCGTCCGAGTCGGACTTGGTCGGGCTGGTCTCGCGCCAGGTTTCGAACGAATCGATGATGTTGTTCGGCCAGTCGCCGTTGTTCGGGCGATGGGTGGCGTATTGCTCCTTGGTGGCATTGAGCGGCAGCGCTTTGCCGTCACCATCGACCCAGCCGTTGCGGTTGGCGTCTTCCACGCCGTCGGGGAGGCCGTCGCCGTCGGAGTCGGGATTGAGCGGATCGGTCGTGCTGCCGGCTGCTTGGCGGGCGCGGTCGTCGCCAGCGCTCTGCGAGCCGACGCCGGGGACGAAGCCGTGGTTCTCGACAACGGCGTAGAGCGGCGGGTCGAGGTCGCCGATGAAGTTCGGGAAGCCGTCGGCGTTGGTGTCCGCCGTCGTGTCGGTCGGCGGCGAGGAGGCGGTGCGCCATCCAAGCTCGAGCGCGTCGGGCAAGCCGTCGCCATCGCTGTCGGGGCTGGTCGGGAGCGAGCGGCCGGTGGCGAAGTGGATATGGACGTCGCCGTTGGTCCACGTTTCGGGGTTAGTCGTGGGCAGCGCCTTGCGGTTGCTTTCGTCGATGTTGACCAGGCCATCGCTGTCGTCATCGCGGTCGTCGAATCCGGAGGGCTCGACGACTTGGCGGAGAAGGACAGTGGCGTTGCGCGTGACCTTGGTCGGCGTGCCGTTGAGCGGCGCCTCGGCTTCGATGACGTAGCGGCCGGGCGCTGTGATGTTCCATGTGTAGCTCCAGAGTTTGATGTTGCCGTTGATCTCCGGTTCGGGATCGGCGGTGGCGGTGATTCCCGCGAGCACGGGCGCGGCGGCAATATCGAGGCTGGTCTCGACCTGCACGACAAAAGTGGTGGCATCGGGTCCCGGACCGTCGGGAAGAATGAGTTCGGTCGGCCGGCCGTCGGAGCCGACGACGGTCGGACGGGTGATGCGGAGGAAAGGCCGGTTGCTCGCGTTGACGGTGACGCGGCGGATGGCGGTGAAGGTCCGGCTGGAGTCGCCCGGATCGCGGTAGACGATGCGGAACTCCTGCTGGGGCAACGCGGAGTTGAAGAGGTTGGGCAGCGGGATGGAAAGCTGATGGAAAGCGTTGCCGGGGCCGAAATTGCCGTAGTCGATGGACCAACCGTCGCGATCCTGCGCGTTGCCTGCGGCCAGGAAGGTGAATCGCGCCATCATCTGCTCGGGCGTGATGGAGACATTGCTCCATGTCTTGGGGAACCAGACGCGCATGATGTAGTTGTCGTCGACCTCGTCGCCGTCATTGGCCGGGAAGGCGACAAGGAGGCGTTCGGCGTTGCCCAGGGTCTGGACGCTGCGGGTGATCTCGCGCACGTGGGCCGCGGTCGCCCCGAGGCTGAGATCGCGGGACGAGGAGGCTTCGAGGAGACGGACTTTGATCGTCGCCGCGCCGGAAACCGGGATGTTGTTGTAGGTGAACCGCCATTCTTTCTGGTGGGGACTGTCGATCGACGGGCCGGGCGTCACCTCGGTGGCCCGGGCCCACGTCGGATTCAACGTGGTGTCATAAACGCCGTTGCCATTGAGATCGGTGAAGGTTTCGGAGGCATCGCGGACCCCGTTGTTGTTGGCGTCGACAAAAGGCTCGAAGCCGGTGCCGTTTCCGTTCTGCCGCCGGGTGACGGCGTCGTCATTGTCGTTTTCGGAATCGGCGATGGAATACCAGACCTCCTCGACGGTCATGTCGGTGCGCACGACCATCTCGTAGCCGGAGCCACCGACCGTTTCGCCGTTGGCGGCGGGGAAGGCCAGTTCGCCATCCGGCGTCTTCGCGTCATAGTAAAACGTCTGGACAAAGGTGTTGTAGAGCGGGGCCTGGTTGGAGCCGCGGTTGAGGAAAGCGCGGGCACGGAGGACGTGGAAGCCCTCGGAGAGTCCGGTTTGCAGGGCGAACGGCCAGTTGGTGTAGGCGACGCCGGGGGTGGGCACGCGGGCGTAATCGTTGTGGGGGAAATGCTGCACAGTCGCGGGGTTGAAGTCGGCCACGCGGAAGGTGGTGAGCATTTTCTTTTTGTA
>CAZEYV010000033.1:0-5192 GCA_964516705.1 uncultured Chthoniobacter sp. | reverse complement strand
GAGCCGGACGGTTCGATCAAGCCCGAAGCGCGCATCGTCTACTACAACAAGCACTGGGTGAAGATGTTCGGCTTCGGCGTCAACGATGTGCGCACGGTGAAGGAAGCCACGTGGCGGCTTTATCCGGATCCCGCCTTGCTCGAGGAACGGCTGCGCTCGCGCGCGGAGGCCGCCGCGCGCCGCCGCGAGGGCGGGGGTGAACAGACCGAGGCCCGCGCCATGGGGGCCGACGGCCGGTGGCTCACCGTGATCACCGGCACGACCATCGTGGGCGACCGTCTCGTTGTCACCATGCTCGACATCACGGCGCAGAAGGAAGCGGAGAGCGCGCTGGGCGCCTCGCTCGAGGGCGAGAGGCAGGCGCGCGAGGCGGCCGAACGTGCCATGCGGGCCAAGAGTCTTTTTCTCGCCAATGTCAGCCACGAGATCCGCACGCCGCTCAGTGCGCTGGTGTCGCTCGCGCAGGCCATGTGGCTCGAAAGCGAAAAGCTGCAGCTGCCCCCGGAGTTCGCGTCCTTTCTGGAACGCGTCCGCTCCGGCGGCAACTACCTCAATCTCATCCTGACGAATCTCCTCGATGTTTCCGCCGCCGAGTCGGGGCACTTGCCGCTGCGCACGGACGAATTTTATCTGCGCGACTGGATCGACGACGTGCGCAACATCCTCGATCCGGTCGCCGTCGCGCACGAGGTGCGGCTCGCTTGGGAGCTGCCGGCGGATGGGGAGTTACAACTCCGCACCGACCAGCTCCGTCTCACGCAGATCCTGCTCAACCTCGCGCACAACGCGATCAAGTTCAGTGCGGGTGCGGGCCGGACCGTCACCATTGCCCTGGCCGCCACGTCGCGGGGTTTTGTCCTCTCGGTCGGCGACGAGGGACCGGGCATCCCGCCGGACCGGTTGGACGGCATCTTCGGCGAATTCGCCCAGAGCCAAGCGCCCGCCCCGGTCTACGAACGCGGCGTCGGACTCGGTCTCGCCGTGGTCAAACAGAACACCGACCTCCTCGGCGGCCGCGTCCGCGCGGTAAATCTCCCGGCCGGCGGGATGGTCTTCCGTGTGGAGTTGCCGGCGGCGGTTTGTTGCTGACCGCTTGTTCTCTTCGCCTTGGCGCGGTGCGCGGTGGCGGCTACTTTACCCGTGATGAAGGTCGAGGAACCAGCCGCCGGCTACCCGGTCCGTATTCTCGTCGCGCCTGAAGTAGCGCAGCGGGCGCTGGACTTCGTGCGCCGGTTTCCGGGGTGCTTCTGGT
The DNA here is from genome assembly GCA_964516705.1 of uncultured Chthoniobacter sp. Lineage (GTDB taxonomy): Bacteria > Verrucomicrobiota > Verrucomicrobiia > Chthoniobacterales > JACTMZ01 > JACTMZ01. The sequence goes on along the minus strand of CAZEYV010000033.1, from coordinate 3,940 downwards.
TCTGGAAAGAGGATCCGCCCATGGCCCACAAAGACGATGTGGAGGCGGTGATCCGCAACCTGCGCGAATACGGTGATAAAGCGGCATGGGAGGCCGCCAAGGAGTTGCGCCGATGCCTTTAACCTCCTTCCAGAAAGAAGTGATGTCGGTCTTGGCGGCCCAGCGTCACGAGGCGAGTCACATGGCTGGTGGTCTCGTGCTCAATGCCTCGGATGATTCGGCGCGCTTTTCCCGTGACTTCGACATCTTCCACGATTCGGTGGAGGACTTGGTCTCGGCCAGCGAACGTGATGTGCAGGCGCTCGAGGGTGCCGGCTTCGAAGTGTGCAAACTCGAGCGCGACGGAGAGTGGTCCAAGCCGGTGTCGTTCCGCAAAGCCCGCGTCGTGAAGGGAAGCGACAGCGTCGATGTGGATTGGGCCCACGATTCCGTGTTCCGGTTTTTTCCGATCGTGCCAGACGAGATGCTCGGTTGGCGGCTCCACTTGTTCGACATGGCGACCAACAAAGCGCTCGCTTTGGGATCCCGCATGGAGACCCGCGATTACGTCGATATTGTCGAGCTGAGCCGGATCTATCCGCTCGAGGCGATTATTTGGGCCGCCTGCGGCAAAGACGCGGGATTCAATCCTCTTTCGCTTTTCCAAATGGTGATGCGTTTTGCGCGGATCGATCCGGTTGACCTGGATAAAATCAAAGCCCGCCATCTCGATCCGGTGGCCCTCAAGCAGGAGTGGATTGCGGCGAGCGATCAGGCGCGGGAGGAAATGACGGCCTTGGCCGACGAGCAGCCCGACACGCCGATCGGCGTGGCCTTCGTCGATGCGAAGGGTGAACCGGGGTGGATCAGGCGCGATCCGTCGTTGCGCGTGCACTATCCCAGCTTGCGCGGATGTTGGCCGACGGTGCACTAGCGGTCAGCTGACGGGAAAAGTAGAAGCGGCGTCCCCGCCGCTTAACCATCAACAGCAAGCGGCAAGATGCCGCTTCTACTTCATTCCCGGCCGATTCGCGCCTCTTTCGGCCGATTCACGCCGAAAATTGCTGCTTCGGGCAAAACCTTTGCGGCAGGCCGCGTTGTCCGCTGCTAGATTGCTGCCACTCCTTTCCATGCGTGCCGTAACCGTCGATGACAGTGCAGAGGACCGCCTCAACCTGCGGACTCTGCTCGCGCGTTGCCGTGGCCTTGAGGTGGTCGGCGAGGCTCCCACCCTCCAGCATGCGCGCGATCTGCTCGCCGGATCGCCGGTCGATTTGCTTTTTCTCGACATCCAGCTCGGACGCGAGAACGGCTTCGATTTGCTCAAGTCCCTGCAGCCGCGTCCGCAGGTCATCGTCACGACCGTGCACCGCCAATACGGCGTCCGCGCCTTCGACCACGATGTGGCCGACTACCTTGTGAAACCGGTCACCGACGACCGCCTGCAACGCGCCCTGCGACGCGCGGAGATCGCCGCCGGACACGGCTGCCGGGAACTCGAGCGCATCGTCGTGCACCGCAGCGGTTCCGCGCGTGAGTTGCTGGCCATCGAAACCATTGTCGCCGTCACGGCGGAAGACAAATATTCCCGCGTGGCCAGCGGGTCGCGCGAGTATCCCGACCATCGCACGCTGCGCGAGTGGGAGGAAATGCTCGGCGATCGTGGTTTTGTGCGCATCGACCGTTCCACGTTGGTCGATCCGGCGCGCATCGTTTCGCTGCAACCCGTGGGACGCGGTGCGCGTTTGGCCTTCCGCCATTGCGCGGTGGAAATCGAGATCGGCCGCGCCGGACGCGAGCGGCTGGAGCAAGTTATCGCGGCGGAAGTTGCGTCGTAACAAAATCGTGGGATGCGGAGGGTGGGCAAGGAGGATGACCACCGATGAGCGCGGATGATGTTGACTCCTTGGCCCCCGCTCATGTCGCCCGTGCGGGCCCCGTGGCGCGGGGTCTATCCCGAGCGCCCGCGCGCTCCGGTGTTCCGGTGGTCTGACGCCAGCCTGCCGTAAAAGCTCCTGGCAATGAAAGAGGTCGGAGGTTGCGGCGCGCAAGCCCCGGCTTTATGATGCCATCCATGATTCAGACACTCGAAGCGGAGATCGACCAACACGGTTCGGTCAAGCTGGCCAAGCCGGTGCATTTGGACCGCAGCCATCGCGCCGTGGTCATGATTATGCCGGATGAGGCGGCCAGCGGTGCCGGTGAATGCGCCCTGCTCAGCGAGGCGGCTCTGGCGGCGGACTGGAACAACCCTGAAGAGGACGCGGCATGGCAGCACCTTCAGCCGGTTCGGTAATCCTCATTCCGTTTCCTTTCTCGGATCTCTCGCAAAGCAAGATCCGCCCGGCCCTTGTCCTTGCCGAAGTCGGGCGCGGGGATTTGATTCTTTGCCAGATCACGAGCAAGTCGTATGCCGACGCGCGCGCCATCCGCTTGGACGGGCCCGATTTTGCCACCGGAGGTTTGGCACTGATCAGTTACGTGCGTCCGGGCAAACTTTTCACCGCGAATGAAACGTTGATGCTTGGAGAGGTCGGGCACTTGCGCGCGGAGAAGGTGGGCAGCATCCTTCAAGCAGTTGCGGGACTTTTCGCGCAACCTTCGTAAGTTCATTAAAAGCCGCATCCGACCAACAAGATCTCAGATGGTCGATGGCTGGTCGCCTTTCTCGCCGTCGAGACCACCGTGGCCGTCACGGCGGAAGACAAATATTCCCGCGTGGCCAGCGGTTCGCGCGAGTATCCCGACCATCGCACGCTGCGCGAGTGGGAGGAAATGCTCGGCGATCGCGGTTTTGTGCGCATCGACCGCTCCACGCTCGTCGCGTCCGCGCGCATCGTCTCGGTGCAGCCGGTGGGACGCGGCGCTCGGTTGTCCTTCCGCAACTGGGCCGTGCAAGTCGAAGTCGGCCGCGCCGGATGCAAGCGGCTCGAGGAAGTGCTCGCGGCGAAAGTTTCGTAGCTTTCGTCGGTCCGCTGGCCGATTGGCTCCGAAGTTGGCTGCTTCACGGCGACCATGCCGATCCTGCGTTGCGTTGCACGCACAAATCGTCGATTGCTTCAAATGTTATGAAGAATTCTTCTCTGATCATGATGACGGCGCTTTTCTTGGCTTTCGTGGGGACGGCGCGGTCTGAGCTGCTTTTCACCAAGCTCGAACTCGGCGGAAATTTCACGCTCGCCGGCAGCGGTGACACCACAGGCTTTCCGTTCAGCACGAACACCTTGCTCGGGAATGTGCCCTTCACCCAGACGGGTGCTTCCGGGGAAGTGTGGAATGCGACATACGGGCCAAAGACCCTCACCATCAACACCAGCGTCGCCGACGCGCGTGGCTTCTACAGCATCATCAACACTTGGTGGGGCGCCTCCGGCCCCGCGTCCTACGCCTCGGTCACCTTCAACTTCAGCGACAATTCGACATTCACGGAAGACCTGATCGGCAACGTGGATATTCGCGATTTCAACTACACTGGTTTCTTCACCACCACAATCAACGGAACAACGACGCGCAACGTCTACCTGCGGACAGCCGGTCAATACCCTAACCCCTACGCTCTCGATCGCCAGTGGTTTGACTTCGGAGAGTATAGCGGCAAGACCCTCACTTCGGTCGTCTTCACCGATACCGGGGCTGACGGTTTGCAACGCATGCTGGTCTCCGGTGCGACCGTTCAATCGGGTCAAAGCGGCCAGATCACGGGCCCGGCCATTGGTCCCGGTGGCCAACCCATCCCCGAACCCGGCACTTGGGCTGCGATGGCTTTGCTCGCTGGAGGCGCGGCATTTGCCCGCTGGCGGCGGCGCAAGACTGCTTGAGGTCTTCGATCGTTTCTTGTTTCCTCAAACACCCGCACTATCAGTGCGGGTGTCTTATTTATGCCTGACGAAAAGCCCTCTGCCTTGCGCCGCATCCTCACCGCACCCGGCCACCTGTTCCTCCGCTGGTGGCGGGAGGCGAC
>CAZEYV010000032.1:0-9844 GCA_964516705.1 uncultured Chthoniobacter sp. | reverse complement strand
TCCGCATTGTGGAACGACCCGCCGTCGGAAAACGAGTCCGGCGTGACATTGATCACCCCCATGATCACGCCGCGGTGCGTCAGATCGAACGCGCGCCGGCTCGTGCGCCAGATCATGCCAGCCGGATGCGGGCCGAGCGGCCGTGCGCGTCGAGTCCCTCGACGCGGGCGAAGGCGTCGACCGTTCCGACCGATCTGGCCAGCGAACGCCGGTCGAGCTCGACCACGCTCGTGCGCCGCTGGAACTGGTCGGCGGTCAGACCGGCGAACGACTTGCCCGCGCCGCCGGTCGGCAACTCGTGGCTCGGACCGGCCAGAAAATCTCCGATAGCCACCGGCGACCATCCGCCGAGGAAAATCGCGCCCGAGGTCAGCAACCGCGGCGCGAGCGCACGCGGATTTTTGACCTGCAGGGACACATGCTCCGAAGCGAACGCATTGGCCAGGTTCACGGCTTCGTCCATGCCGCGCACCAGGACAAGCGAGGATCCGCGCAGCGAATTTTTCAGGATCTCCCCGCGCGGCAAGGTGGCCGCCTGCTTTTCGATCTCGCGCGCCACGGCCCCGAGCACGGTCTGGGCATCGGTCAGCAACAGCGCCACGCTGTCCCTCCCGTGCTCGGCTTGGGCCAGCAAGTCGGCCGCGACCCATGCCGGATTCGCCGTGCGGTCGGCAATGACGAGAATTTCGCTCGGGCCCGGCAGGAGATCCACGGCCACGCGTCCGAAAAGTTGGCGTTTGGCCTCGACCACGTAGCTGTTGCCCGGACCGAAGACCTTCGCCACCGGACGGATGCTCTTGGTTCCGCAGGCCAGGGCGGCCACGGCCTGCGCTCCGCCCACGCGGTAAACTTCCGTCGCGCCTGCCAGGTGCAGTGCGGCGAGCAATTCCCGGCTGATCTTGCCGTCTCTGCCGGCCGGAGTGACCGCCACGATTTCCGGGACACCCGCCGACGCGGCGAACGTGCAGGTCATCAGCGCGGTGGAAACCAACGGCGCCGTGCCGCCCGGCACATAGATGCCGACCCGTTGGAAAGGATCGAACCGCTCGCCGACCTTCGCGCCCTGCGCGTTGCGGGCCGACCAGTTTTTCCGCAGGCTCCGGCCGGCGAACGCCTTGATGTTGCGGTGCGCCGCCTGCAAGGCCCGCCGCGTCGGGGCGTCGAGAGACTTCCATGCGGCAGCCAATTCGCGCGCCGGCACCCGCAGCTGCGCCGGGGTCAATGCCGGGCCGCCGAATTTCTTGGTGTAGCGGATGAGCGCCGCATCGCCCTCTTTTTCGATGGCCGCGATGATACCCCGAACGGTCTTCTCTGTTTCCGGAGTCGCCCCGGCGCGCCGGTCGAGCGACGCGAGGAAGCGGGCGTAGTTTTTGTCACGCGGGCGGACGATGCGCATACCACGAGCATGCCCGAGAAACTGTCTGATCACAACACCCGCAGCAACGGCCTCGGCCGTCCTTCCCTCCCTATCTGTGTTCTCTGCGCTCTCTGCGGTTTCTTTACCCGACCCACTGAAAGTCCACCGGTTTCTCCATCTCCGGATGCAGGCTTTTGTGCACCGGACAGGTCAGCGCGGCATTTTCCAAGAGGACGCGCTGCGGATGTTCGGGGGGCAGGGGAACCTTGATCGTTGTCTCCAGCCTGGCGATCCGCCGCGGCGTGTCGGACGACATGACCTTTGTTACCCCGACCTCCATGCCGCGCAAATCCAGCTGATGCCGCTCGGCCGCGATGCCCATGATGGTCGCCATGCAACTCCCGAGCGCCGTGGCGACCAGATCCGTGGGCGAAAAAGACTCGCCCTTGCCGTGGTTGTCCACAGGCGCGTCGGTGATGACGGTCCGGCCGGAGGGTCCGTGGGATGCGGTGGACCGCAAGTTGCCTTCGTAACGTATGCCGATTGTGACCATGATGAGGGAGAATCAGGAGGCGCGCCACTTCGGGCAAGCTCATTGCACTTGAAAGTCCGGCAGGATGGGGAATGGTTGAGTCGTGAAGCTGGCGCGTCAGTTATTTTTGATCCTGCTTTTGCCGGCGCTGCCCGATGCCCATGCCGTGGTGGTGGCTGGAGCCAACGGCGGCGGCAACACATCGAACAACACCACCGCAGTCCAGATGGCTTCTCAGCTCGGGCTGAGTGATGCCTCGTTTTATGACAATGTGCTGCCTTACAGCAACGCCGGCTCCGTTTATCTCGGTTGGGCCGACACGGTGGATGGTCGGCGGGCCTACCTTCTCTCCGCCGTGCATATCGACCTGAGTAGCACCATGCTGATCAATGCGGTGTCTTACTCGGTCACGAGGCAATCGATCAGCGGTTCGGATATCGCTTTGCTCACCCTGAGCAATATCGACGGGACCATGCCGCCCTTGCCGGTGGTCAATCTCGCCGCCACCACGCCCTCCATCGGCACGGAGGTGATCATGGCCGGCTTCGGTCGGAATCGCGTGCAGGATGCCGCGACCGGTGCAAACACCCCGGACACCGTCACCCTGACCAACGGCACGGGCTACACCACCACGGCACCGCAGGTGCAGCGATGGGGAACCAACGCCACCGTCCAGGCCGCCGTCGGACCGCCGTCGGCCGTCACCACCATCAACGTCGGCACGAATCCGACCGTGGTCTTCACAACCCGGTTCGATTCGCCTTCCACGGGGCAGTGGCTGACGAGCAACGAAGCGCAGGCGGTCCTCGGTGATTCGGGCGGCGGTGCTTTCGACACGGACGGCAATTTGCTCGGTATCGTTGCCGCCGTCACGGGCAGTTCCACCAGCCCCGTCTTTGGCGACGGGACCTACTTTGCGGACATCGCGACCTACAAAAACGCCATCGATACCGCGATCGGCTACACTCTCGTGCCCGAACCTTCGACCACCGCGCTCCTTTTTTTCGGCGCCGGAACCGTGGTCGTTTTGGCGCTGCGCCGACGTCGTTAGGGCATTTCCGTGCCTACTTTCGTTTCGCCAGCAGCGCTAAGAAAAAGACGCAACCGAACGCTCCGGTGACCACACCGACGGGCAGCTCAGTCCCGGCCAAGATAGTGCGTGCCGCAAGGTCGGCTCCGACCGTGAGCATGGCTCCGACCAGCGCGGTGGCCGGAATCGATGCCCCGTGCGGCGCTCCTGCCAACCGCCGCGCCAGATGCGGGGCCATCAGTCCGACGAATCCGATGGTTCCGCAGGCTGCCACCGTCAGGGCGGCCAAGACGGCCGCCAGTGCGATGCCTCCGGTTTGCAGCCAGCGAACCCGCACGCCGAGGTGATGCGCGCTTTCGCCGGCCAAAGCGATGAGGTCGAGCGGACGGTGGAGAAGGCAGACTATGACAATTCCGAGCAAGGCGGCGGGCACCAGCAACCAGACCTCGTTCCATCCGCGACCGGCGAAACTTCCCATCAGCCAGAAAAGAATGCTGCGCAGTGCCCCGGGATCGAAGCGCAGGATGATCACCGTGGTGAACGCCTGCGCCAGGGCGCCAAGGGCCACGCCGACCAGAAGGAGCGACGGCAGATCGGCCGCGATCCGTCGGCGGCACAGAAGGAGCACGATGCCCGCGATGAGCAAACTTCCGGTCAAAGCGGGCCAAGTGACCGCGGTGGCTCCGGCGGACAGGGCCAACACCGCGCCCAGCGCCCCGCCGGAGGAAAGTCCGAGAAGGTAAGGTTCCGCCAGCGGATTGCGGAAAATGGCCTGCAGGAGGAGTCCGCCCAGCGCCAGATTGACACCCGCCGCGGCGGCCAGAAGCACGCGCGGCAGACGCAGTTCCCAGAGGACAAGCTGGGCCCGTTGCAATTCGGGTGTCAACGGACCGGACCGTATCAACTCGAGCAAACGCGGCACATCGAGCAGTTGCGTCGGACCGATGCAAACCGCGGCGACCAGAAGGGCCAGCGCCGCTCCCCCGAGAATTCCGAGTCGAAGCGCTGTGTTCATGGGACAAAAACCGTTCCCGGTCGTCCGGTGAAAGGGTTGGGGGCCACGCGCAGCGCATCGCATTGGAAGACGGCCTGCAAATTGGCCGCTGTCAGCACTTCATCCGGTCTGCCCAGCGCGCGGACACGTCCGTCGGACAACATCATCAACCGGTCGCAAAACTCGGACGCAAGGTTGAGATCGTGCGAGACGCAAAGGACGGCACGTTGCCGCTCGCGCGCCAGGCGCCGCAGCAGAACATGCACTGTGAAACGGTGCCCGGGATCCAGATGCGCCGCGGGTTCGTCGAGCAGCAGGACCGGCGTCTCCTGGGCCAAAGCGCGGGCCATGAGGGCACGTTGCCACTCGCCGGTGCTCAAGGCGCGGATGCTGCGCTCGCGGAATCCGTTCAGATCGGTCTCGGACAGCGCGCGCGACACCGCGGCGCGGTCTTCCTCCGTGGCCAAGGCGAGCGGAGCGCGGTGCGGATGGCGTCCGAGCAGCACGAATTGCCCGACGGTATAATCGAACAGCGGCGCTTCCACTTGCGGTTGCACCGCGCAACGCCGTGCGCGCTCCATGGCCGGGAGATTTTCCAACCGCTCTCCACCAAGAGTAACCTCGCCGCCGCGTAACGGAATCAATCCGGTGACCGCGCGCAGCAGCGTGCTTTTGCCGCAGCCGTTCGGACCGATCACGCCGAGCACTTCACCGGCGTGTAAATCAAAGTCGACGCCGTGCAGAACGTCCTCCTGCTTGTATCCGGCACGGATACCACGCACCTGCAGCGTCGCCGTCGCCGGCGACGGTGGTTTGCCCGCTTCGACGCCGGGGACGGCGCCGCTACAGTCCGCCCTCACAGCTTCTCCACCTCCGCCCGCAACTTTTCCCCCGCTTCCAGCGCGGCCGGTCCCGGCACGCTGAACGCCGGTGCGGGAAAGATCACGATCCGCCCGGACCGCACCGCGGCCAGATGCCGCCGCACCGGATGTTGCCGCAAAATCTTCAGCACCTCCTCGCGGTCCTTGCCGCCGTAATCTGCGATGACCATCACCTCCGGGTCGGCCGCGAGCAGAAATTCCTCGCCCAATTGCGGCCACGGTCCGCCGGCGTCTGCCGCGATGTTGCGCAGTCCCGCAGCCTCGAGGATTTCATGCGCATGCGTGCCGCACCCCGCGCTGTATCCGGTGTCGGCGCCGAAGAGGAGGGCGGCGGACAGCTTCTTCGCTCCAGCCGGAGTGGCGGGCATGGTTGGTGGGATGGCGCCCAGCAGGTCGGCGACTTTTGTCATCGCCTCCCGAATCCCGTCCAACGAATCCGCATCGATCACTTCGACCCGCACCCCGAGCCGCGCCAATTGCTCGCGGGTCGCGGCCGGCGTCATGGAAGTGGCCAACACCAAGTCCGGCCCGAGCCCCAAGACCGCTTCCGCCTCCGGTTGGATCCCGCCCGGCAGACGCGCGACCTCTGCGGGCGCCTGGCAAAACGGCGTGACCGCCGCCAGCGACCCTCCGCCCCCGAGCGCCACCACCATTTGGGTCAGGTTCGGAGCCAGGCTGACAATCCGCGCCGGCGGGGTCGCGGAACCGCCGCACGGCAAGGCGCAGAGGACGAGAAACAGGCCGGAACGAAGCATGGGGTGGATTCCTTATTAGTAATTATTCTTGAAACAATTTGCCTTTGGCCCGATGTTCAAGGGTCCGATGGCCACCAAGACTGCCAGTTCCAAGACCCAGCTCAAGCGCTACGAGGAATCGATCGCGCAGGACGGGCTGCGCCTGACCCGCCAGCGCAAGCATGTTTACGGGGTGCTGCTCGGACGCCAGGACCATCCAACCGCCATGGAGGTTTTCCTCCGTGCCAAGCCCGAGATGCAATCGCTCTCCCTGGCCACTGTCTACAATGTCCTCGAAACGCTGGCCGAGCGCGGTCTGGTCCGCAAAGTGCATCTGGACAGCGGCTCCACGCGTTATTGCGCGAACAATTCGAAGCACGGCCATTTCACCTGCTCCGGCTGCGGCGCGGTGCTCGATGTTCCGCTGCTCCCCGGCGCGGAGTTGGAAAAACTCCACCAGTTGCCCCGCGGCTACACCGTGACGCAGCAGGAGGTGTCGCTCCACGGCCTCTGCGCGACCTGCCGGAAGAATCACTCCTGACTTATGCAACACCTCAAAATCGACAACCTTCACGTCAGTATCGGCGACCGCGAAATCCTCCGCGGACTCAACCTCGACCTGCCGACCGGTCAGGTGCACGCCATCATGGGCCCGAACGGCTCGGGCAAGAGCACGCTGGCCAAAGTCATCGCCGGCCACCCCGACTACACCGTCACCTCCGGCGATGTCCTTTTCGACGGCGAGAGCATCCTCGAAATGGAACCCGACGTGCGCGCCCGCAAAGGCATCTTCCTCGCTTTCCAATACCCGAGCGAAATTCCCGGCGTGACCATCGCCAATTTCCTCCGCGCCGCCTTGCAGGCCCGCCTGCCCGAGGGCGAGGAACTCGAGGCGACCGAGTATTACGCCAAGCTCTACGAGAAAATGGACCTTCTCGAAATGCCCCGCACCTTCACCTCCCGCTCGGTCAACGAGGGTTTCTCCGGCGGCGAGAAAAAGCGCTGCGAGATCCTCCAGATGGCCATGCTCCAGCCGACCTTCGCCCTGCTCGATGAAACCGACTCCGGTCTCGATATCGACGCGCTGAAGATTGTCTCCCACGGGGTCAATTCCCTGCGCGGACCCGCCACCGGCATGCTGGTCATCACCCACTACCAGCGCCTGCTCAACTACATCGTGCCGGACGTGGTCCACGTCATGGTCAACGGCCGCATCGTGGAGAGCGGCACCAAGGAACTTGCCCTCAAACTCGAAGCCGAAGGCTACGACTGGGCCACCGAACCCGAAGCCGAACCCGTCGGCGCCTGAACGAGGAAAATACCATGAGTGACGCACAAACCCAATTGGACATCGACCGCGAGAAGGGGAACTTCCGCTATGACGTCGACTACGAATTCGATGCCGGCACGGGGCTGACCGAAAAGACCATCGACTACATCTGCGACGTCAAAGACGAACCGGACTGGATCCGCCAATTCCGCAAGGACGCGCTGAAAAAATTCCTCGAGAAACCCATGCCGACCCACTGGGCGTCGAAGGACCTGGAGAACATCATTTTCGACAATATCCGCTATTACCTCTCGCAGGGCGGACAAAAGCCCAAGCGGACCTGGGACGAAGTGCCGGAGGACGTGAAGCGCACCTTCGAGCGGCTCGGTATTCCCGAGCAGGAGCGCAAATTCCTCGCCGGCGTGGAAGCGCAGTTCGACAGCGAGGCGGCCTACTCGAACATCAAGGAAGCCGTCGGCAAGCAGGGCGTCATTTTCATGGGCAGCACGGACGGCCTCAAGGAACACCCGGAAATTTTCCGCAAGTGGTTCGGCAAAGTGATCCCGACCGGGGACAACAAATTCAGCGCGCTGAACAGCGCGACCTTCAGCGGCGGCTCGTTCATCTACGTCCCGCCCGGGGTCAAAGTCTCGCACCCGTTGCAGGCCTACTTCCGCATCAATGCGGAAAATTTCGGTCAGTTCGAGCGTACCCTCATTATCGCGGATGAAGGCGCCGAGGTGACTTACATGGAGGGCTGCACCGCGCCGAAGTTCGACACCGCCACGTTGCACAGCGCGGTGGTCGAACTGGTCGCGCTCAAGGGCGCGAAAATTCAATACATCACGGTGCAGAACTGGTCGAACAACGTGTTCAACCTCGTGACCAAGCGCGGTTTGGCCATGGAGGACGCCGAGGTCAAATGGATCGACTGCAACATCGGTTCCCGCCTGACCATGAAATACCCCGGTGTGGTCATGAAAGGCCGCGGGGCCCGCGGCGAAGTGATTTCCATCGCCTTGGCCGGCGACGGCCAGCACCAGGATACCGGGGCGAAAATGATCCACGCGGCCGACGACACGACGAGCAACATTGTTTCGAAGTCGATCAGCGTCGGCACGGGCCGCGCCACCTACCGCGGATTGGTCAACGTCCCGCGCCACCTCAAAGGCTGCAAAAACAACACCGAGTGCGATGCCCTGCTCATCAACACGAACAGCCGCACCGACACTTATCCGGCCATCACGGTGCGCGGCACGGGCAACGCCTGCCAGCACGAAGCCAGCGTCAGCCAGGTGAGCGAAGAGCAGATCTTCTACATGCAGCAGCGCGGCCTGACCGAGGCGCAGGCCATGAGCCTGAGCGTCAACGGATTCGTCAACGACCTTGTCCGCCAATTCCCCATGGAATACAGCGTCGAACTGAAACGCCTCATCGATCTCGAGATGGAAGGCTCGGTCGGTTGAGAGGACGGGAGGTCCGAACGTGATTATGTCAGCATCACCCGTTTCCGGCGTCCCCTTGATGGAAGGCGCCCTGGTCGAGGGCTCATGGCCCGCATGGTTCGCCGCCTCGCGCCAGCGCGGTTGGGACGATTTCCAGAAACTCCCCGCACCCGCCGCGAAGGACGAGAAGTGGCGCTTTTCCAACGTCAAAGCCCTCGCGCTGGACGGCTTCCGCTACCCCGGTGCAGTCGGCGATGCCGCCGCGCTGGTCGAGCGTTCCACCGGACTCGGTGAATCCGCCGCCCGCTTCGTCTTCGGCAACAACCGCCTGCTTTCCGCCACCGCGCCCGCCGCGGATCTGGTCAAAGCAGGTCTGGTCGTCATGACCATCGAAGAGGCCGCAACCAAGCACGCCGACCTCGTGGAAAAACATTTCATGGCGCAGGAAGCCAAGCTCGGCTCGGCCAAATACGCCGCTCTGCACCGCTCCGGTCCGGTCAACGGCGTCTTCATCTGCGTGCCGAAGGATCTCGAAGTGCCGCACCCCATCGAAATTTTCCACTGGGTCGAAGGTGCCGAGGCCGCCGTCTTTCCGCACACCTTGGTCATCTGCGAGCGCTACAGCAAAGCCACCGTCGTCGATTGCTTCCGCAGTGCGGACGACGCCCCGGCCTTCGCCTGCGGAGTCAACGACCTTGTCGTGGAGGAGGGCGCGAAGCTCAATTACGTCGGCGTGCAGCAATGGGGTCCGGCCACCACCGCGTTCCATCTCAACTCCACCACGGTCGGACGCGACGCCGCGTGTCTCGGCATGCAGGTCAACCTCGGCGGCAAATTCGTCCGCAACGAGAACTACAGCCGCATGGTGGCCGAAGGCGCGCGCAGCGACATGCTTTCGGTCAATATCGCCGCCGGCGACCAGATGATCGACCAGCGCACCTTCCAGGACCACGCCAAACCGAATGCGACGAGCGATCTGCTCTACCAAAACGCCCTGACCGGCAAAGGCCGCACCGTTTTCTCCGGCGTCATCCGCGTCGAACCCGGCGCGCACAAGACCGATGCCTACCAAAAAGTCCGCAACATCGTCCTGAGCGACGAAGCCGAAGCCAATAGCATGCCCGGTCTGGAGATCGAAGCCGATGACGTCCGTTGCACCCACGGCGCGACCACCGCACAGGTGGACGACCGCGAGCTGTTCTACCTGTTGGCCCGCGGCATCCGCCCCGAAGCCGCGCAGCAATTGCTCGTCATGGGCTTCTTCAACACGGTTCTCGACCGCCTGCCCGAAGCCAGACTCCGCGGCCACATCGAGAGCCTGGTCGAAGCCCGACTGAGCGCAGCCCTGCGCGGTTAGGCCCGGATCGCCGCCTTGCCGCCAGCCGCCAGCCGGCACCGGGTGGACACGCGGCTTCTCCCTCCCGGGAGGGACGCCTCGCCGAGGCGTCCGCTCACTTGTGTTTTTTTTCTGCTGCGGACCGCGCGGCGGGCGGGCTACCGGATCGCGACGCCTCCCGAGTAATACCAAACACCAAAAGGTCGTGGACTTATCGGGAGAGCGTTTTTGGTAGGGCCCGCTGGCTCAGCGGGCCGCTGCCTTT
>CAZEYV010000031.1:0-3968 GCA_964516705.1 uncultured Chthoniobacter sp. | reverse complement strand
TCGAGGAGGTGCACGAACCTTTTCTCATCATGCGCGGTTACCTGCAGCGCACCACGCAGGGCCGCACCGCCATGCCGGCGGCCTATAACAAATTGCGCGTGAAACCGCCGGCTTCCGCCACGGGGACGGGTGACCTTTTCAGCGGGTAGCGAAAGGCCGTCAGTCCGCGCCAACTGAGCCACGTGGCTGCCCACCAGTCGGAGGCGGACATTGCCTGCAAGTATTCGTTGTCGGCGCGGATGGTCGAACCCGTTTCCATGCGCATGCGGTTGCCTTCGATGTTGTGATGCGTGTGCTCGCGGTAGCGGAGCATGGATTCCTCCCATGGCAGGCCGACCGCTTCCAGCACCCGCTGGAGTTCGGCGCGCGGATCGGCGGTTAGATCCTCGTAGCGGATGGGCACGTAGCGGACACCGGGTCGGTCGCGGAAAAGGCGGCGCGTCCGCAGGTTCAGTTTTCGCCATCCGCGCACGGACGGCACAAGACGGTAGGCGCCTTGCTGCTCGGCGGGGGCACGGGATTGTTTGCGGCGGTTGCTGTAGGCGATGGCGCGGCTGTCGCGCACGAGGTGGACGAGGGTGAGATCGAAAAGCTCAGACCGGGCGAGCATCTCGGCGCGTCCGCAGGTTTTCGAGCTGTCGAGGGCGATCTGCTTTCCTCCGGAGGTCAGAGCGCTCCGGAAAAGTGCGGCGCTGGCCGCGGCGTTCCTTTGCACCTCTGCCGGATCTGCGGGCATGACTTGGCGCCAGAACGGGCAGGTGACGACCGGCTCGCGGCAGGTGCATAGAGGGTCTTCCCCGGCCCGGATACGGGTGGCCACTGCGGGGATCTTTTTCGCCTCGCCGACGCTTTCGATGGCGGGATGGGAGCCGAGGAGCAGATCAAGCAGCGTGCTGCCGCTGTGGCTCGAGCCGGCAATGTAGAGCAGGGGAAGGCGTCCCTTCACAGCAGGGCCGCCTTGCGCCGACCGGCGGCAATTTCCCGAGCTTCGTCGTAACAAGACTCGAGGGCGCGCACGCAGGCGTCGATCGAGAAGCGCTCGATGACGAATTGGCGCGCGGCCGCGCCGATGCGTCCACGTTCCTCCGTCGAATCGGTCAGCACGCGGATGGCTCGGGCCAGTTCTTCCGGATCGCTGTGGTCGATAAGCCAGCCGGTTTCGCCGTGGGTGACGGCCTCGGGGATGCCGCTATGTCTGGTGGAGATGACCGGCATGCCTTGTGCCATGGCTTCAAGGAGCGCGTTGGGGATGCCCTCACGATCACCCTCGGCGGTGGTGCGGCTGGGATGCAGGAAGATGTCGTGTTCGTAATACAGGCGCCCGAGTTCCTCGTTGCCGAGGAAGCCGGTGAATTTTACCAACTCACGCAGGTCGAGAGAAGAAGTGAGGTCGAGGAGATTGGAGGTCTCCGGCCCATCGCCGGCAAGAGTAAGTCGCACGTCATAACCCTCGCGGCGCAGGATGGCGACGGCGCCGAGTGTGGTGTCGAGGCCCTTCTTGCCGAGGAAGCGGCAAGCTTGCAGCAGGCGGACGGGGTTGCCGGCGGAGGGACGGTGGGCTTTGGGCGGCACGGGCACGCCGGTGTAATTGAGGCGGATGAGCGACGGATCGACACCGCGTTCGCAGAGCAGGGCGGCCAGCGACTTGCTGCGGCAGAGGAACAGGTCCACCCAGTTCTGCACGGCCTTGAGTTCGTCGGGCGCCATTTTCTCCGAGAGGTCGACGCCATGAAACGAAACCACTTTGGCCATTGATGTCTCGCGGAGGAAAGGCAGGCAACGCGCGGCTTCGGTGCCGAAATAAGCATGGAACACCTCCGCCCGGCGGTCGCGGCAGATGTGGTGCAACTGCCGGCGCTCGGAAGAATCCAGTGGGATACGACACTGGCGAACCCGGCACCAGACGCGTTGCAGCAGTCGCATAGGGTGGCGTTGCAGGCTGACGACACGCGAGGCCGGAAAGAGGCGTTCGTTCTCCAAGCGGCGCGTGATAATCCAGTTTTCATAGCGCTCGATACCCGTCACTTGGCGGTAGACGTGCAGCATTTCCCGCTTCAGGAAAGTGGCCACGAAAGAGACCAGAACCGGCTGTTTTTGCAGCACACGGGCAGTTAACATCGCAGGGGGTCCACAGGCAATCCGGCATTTGCGAGAAAAGGATTTGGTCGCACGGCGCACGGTTGGCTAACGTCCCGTCTCCGATGAGCCTGCAAACCGGTGTCCGCACTGCCCCCGCCGTCCCGTGGCTCGCTTGGGGCGCTGCCACAGAGGTGTTTCTCGCCAAGCGAGGATTCTGGCTGCTGGCTGCGTTCGCGATCGTCTACTACGCACTTTATGTCAATACCGGCCTCAAGCTGACCGGGGAACAAGGCAGCAATGCGCTCATCGCCATGCGCATCCTCGGCGGAGAGCGTCCGATCGCCGACATGTTCATCGGATACAACCTGATGTGGTTTTATCCGTTGGTCTGGATTTTCGATGTGCTCGGCCCGAACTGGCTGGCCATGAGGATATATTTTTTCGTGCTCGCCGGCGTGACGGGTCTGATGGGCTATGCTTTGGTCTGGCGCGTCACCGGGCAGGCATGGTTGGCCCTGATCACCGGTCTGTTCATGGTGCTCATGCCGGGGGCGATTTTCCGCAACTATTTGGGCTTCCTCGGTGTGCTCGCCGCCACCGTGCTGCTGCGCGGCTATGTACTCGATGCCGGCGGCACGCGGCGGCAAATCGCGTGGATGGCCGTCGCGGGTGCGGCTTTGAGTCTGTGCTTCCTCATCCGCATCGAGCCGAGCCTGCTCATTGCCGCGGTCTGGGTCGGGCTTGTCGTGCTCTATCCGTTCGGCGCGCGCGGTGAATTTGGCGACCGCCTGCGGACGGTCATTCTGGGCACTTTGCTCGGGCTGGTCGCCTTCGCTGCCGTGCACGCCCCCTTTGTCATTCATGCTTATCAACGCGGCTTCGGGCCGCAGTTCGTCGGCCAATATTCCATGTATATTGACATGCTGCGAAACGAACTGGAAAGGGAAGTGGACCATTGGACCCAAGCTCCGGCAGCTCCGCCCGCGGGCGCAACGACTTCCTCGCCGGAGCTTTCCACGCCGAAGGCGAACACCCAGACACCGGCGGTTCAACACGTTGGCGACGAGGAGTCCGTCGCCGAAGTCGGGGGGCGCGACGGGCGTCGGGCTTTGCCCGCCCCGTCGCGCATTATCGGTCCGCGTGGCATCTACTTTTTCGCCGCCGGTCTGTGGTTTCCTGTGCTGCTTGCGCCGGTTTTGGTGCTGACCGGCGCCGCCTTGCTGTTTGTCGCGCTGGCCAGGTTTGACGCTCCTGCCAAGCGGTTGTCGCTCATCATCCTCACCACCACCGGCTGCGCGCTTTCGCTGTTTCCGCAGTATTTCTTCTTCCGCCCCGACTCAACACACCTCACGGAATTCCTTCTCGTCTTCTGGCCGGCCTCGGCCTGTTCGGCCTGGGCCGTTTGGGAAGCCGCGCGGTGCTATCCTTCGCGGGGGACGGCGATTTGGCGCTGGTTCGTGGTTGCGCTCGTGGCCCTGCAGATGACAGTTTCTTTCAACGCCCTATTCAGCCGCGAGTCATCGGGGAGCATTCGCTCTGGCCGCGGTATGGACGCTCCCTTCCATGCTTTCAATGGAGTTCGCGCCAAAGTTAAGGCCAAAGAGCTTGCCGATTGGGAGGGCTTGCGTGATTCGGTTTTGGCTCACTCCGCACCCGGAGACTTTGTCATTACCTATCCCTACGTTCCCATCGTCAACGTCATGTGCGATCGACCGACCTATCAATGGAGTCTCTATGTCGACAACAGCACGGCTTCCGCGAAGTTTTTCGATACCGAATCTGCGCGCATCGCGGAGCGCAAACCTGCGGTCATCGTGGTCAACAACCGCGCGATCAACAAAACCGAGGAGTCCCGCTTCCGCCGGTGGGCCGCGCCTCTGCAGGCCCAT
>CAZEYV010000030.1:0-3513 GCA_964516705.1 uncultured Chthoniobacter sp. | reverse complement strand
ATGGCCTCCCGCGCGGCCATATCGACCTGGTCCGCCTCGCCTTGCTGGAGGGCCATTTCCGCGATGAAGGTCGCGGCACCGGGTGTCATAGGATCGGTTTCACGCGCCTCGCGGGCGAGACGAAGGGCCTCGTCGGGTTGGTCGGCATAGCGCGCGCTAATGGCGCTTTCGAGCAACCGCCGCGCGGCGGCCTGAGCTTCGGGGGACGGGCCGGACGCGGCGGTGGCGCGCTTGGCGCGGTCCGCGGCGGAGCGTTGCCAAGCGATCCCCCCGAGGAAAGCCAGAGCCATGCAGATCACAGCCAGCCAAGCAAGCGTGCTGCCGCGCAGCAGGAAGGGCCGGCGGCGGCCGGAGGGGCGGCGCTTGGGCATGGACGGACGGAAAGCATAACGCATGGCCACGGGATTAAATTGACGCGCGGACGGGTCGGGAAACAAGCTTCCGTTGGGTGCGGCGCCGGAGTGGTTCGCGGCGCCCGGACTCCGGTGAAAATTTTCCAGACCCGAAAAACCCTCGCCTTCGGCGATGCCGATGCGGCTGGAGTGGTCTTTTATCCGCGCTTGCTGGCCCTGGCGCACGAGGCGGTGGAGGACTTGATCCGGCAGGCACCGTGCGGGTGGGACGCGTGGTTCGCTTCCGCCCGGCACGCCGCGCCGATCCGGCGGGCGGAGGCGGATTTTTTTCTCCCCATGCGGCCGGGCGAGGAATTTGCCCTGCATACCGCGGTCGAGGGAACCGGCGGGAGTTCGGTCATTTTCACGGTCGAGTTCCTCGACAGCGCCGGTCGCTCCGCCGCGCGGGTGCGCACGGTGCATGTCTTCATCGCGAGGCCTTCGGGGGAAAGGATCCCCGTGCCGGATGAGATCCGGGCGGCGCTGCAATGAGATAAACCTAGAAAGGAAGTTGAGGGTCTATGGTTGAGGGATGAGGGACTGAAAATCAAAAGTTTGCCCATTTCCGCTCCGTCACCCCAAGGGTGATGACGGGCTGCGGCGTATCACCTTGCTGCTCCATCTCTCAATTGCCTGCGGCTGTCTCCCCTTCCCACCGGCTCTCATCGGTCAACTCTCATCTCCGTTTTCAGGATAAACTGCCGGCGGGATCGGGCCGGAACCTATCCTGAAACCTCGCGGGCTGGCGCAGGGTCATGGCAGGGCCGCAAGGCGAGCCAAACGAAGTGAGGCCGACATCCAGTGTCAGGGTTTCTGCGGTCTCGGGGAGCACGTGCGCCCTCGCGCGTGGCGCCGTGCGCCCTCGCGCGGCGCCCGAGGGGTTCATCGGCGAGGGCGCCGATGACCACGGCCGGGGCGGCCGTGCTCCCCGGGACCGGGCTCAAGGCAGCGCCCGGCGGCGCACGGTTTTGCCGAGGGCGGTGGTTTCGATCGTGCCGCACACGACCTCCGAGGGGCGCGCGTAAGGGGGGAAAACATCGTCCACCGCTTGGCCGGCCTCGCGCACCGCGGCGGCGTTCTCCGCCACGACATGAAGGGACGCTCCGTTGCGTTCGTCGGGCCGGGTGTGCAGCGCGACTTTTCCGGAACGGACGCGCGCCTGCAAAGTGCGCTCGAGCGCGGCGAGATCGACCAGCTCGCCGCGGATCTTGACGAGGTCATCCCCGCGACCGGCCACGCGTAGTTCCCTCCCCCGCAACTCGGCGCGGTCGCCCGTGCGCAGCCAGTCGTCCCGCTTGGGATCCTCCCATTCCGGTGCGCGGTCGGCGGGGAAGACCATCCATCCGTCGAGCAGCGCGGGACCCCGCAGTTCGAGGATGCCGTCCGGAGCGGTCCGTGCCTCGAAATGCGGCAGCAGGGGCAGCCAGGCAAAATCGGTCTGCCCGGGCAACGCCGTGGCGACTTGCGAGGCCGCCTCGGTGAGGCCGTAACTCGGCAGCAAGGGCCATCCGCGGTCGGCCATCATGGCGCGCAACGGTTCGTCGAGGGCGCCCCCGCCCACCACGGCGGCGCGCAGGCCGGGCGGAGGGCAGGCACCGGACCGGGCCAGATCATGGACCTGCGCAGGCACGAGCGAGGTCAGGGTGGCGCCGGCTTCCCCGAGGCGCCGGAGGAAAGTTTCCGCACTCCAAGCACCGGCTTCCTCGCGCCGCGCGCCGGACAAGGCGGCGCGCACCATGATGCCGAGTCCCCCCGCGTGGAAAAGGGGCAAGGGATTCAACCACACATCACGCGGGCCCGCGTCGAGGCGGGGATTGACGGCGCGGGCACTGGCTTCGAGTGCCGCGCGGGAAAGGGCCACCATTTTCGTCACGCCGCCGGTGCCGGAGGTGGCCAGCCAGACGCGACCGGGCGCGTCGGGGAAGTCGGCGGAGAGAATCCTGGTCCGTATCGCCGCAGGCAGTCGGGGATTGAGCACGAGGAACGCCCGTCCGTCCTCCCAGCGAGGAGGCGAAGTTACGAACAATTCCGCACCGCGTGCCATGCGGGGTCAACTCTTGGCCGCGGCGGGCCGGGTTCCAATGGCAAACTTCCGGCGCGCCTTTTTCCTTGCTTGAGGCCGGTCCGGCCCGCACATTACGCGACCTTTCCGGCTCCGCCCTCGGGGCCGCCGCTGTGGAAAGCCAGGGTAGCTCAGCGGTAGAGCAGGGGACTCATAAGCCCTTGGTCGGGAGTTCGATTCTCCCCTCTGGCACCAACGGAAAACACAACATTTATGGCCAACATCAAATCCGCCGCCAAACGCGCCCGCCAAGCGAAGGTCCGCACCTCGCGCAACCGCAGCACGCTCCACCAACTCAAGACCCTTTCGCGCAAGTCTGGCGCCGCGTTCGACGCGAAGGACAAAAAGACCGCCACGGAACAAGCCCGTGAACTCAGCTCGGCCCTCGACTGCGCGGTCAAACGCGGCACCATCCACCGCAACACGGCGAACCGCCGCAAGAGCGCGCTGGCGCGGAAGTTGGCCGCGGTTGAGGCGTAACGGTGCAGCGGGAATGCTTCCGGTTGTCGCCACGGCGACCGGACCGCTGCCTTTCTGATTGAAGCTTGCCTTGGCCCGGTCCCGGGGAGCACGGCCGCCTCGGCCGTGCTCATCGGCGCCCTCGCCGATGAGTCTCCTACCACAACACCGACCCGCCGGGCGAGGCGCCCGCCGCGACACGCGAGGGCGCGTGTGGTCCCCGAGACCGTCAGATCCACCAACTTGGCCGACCCCAGTTACTCCCCAACCACACCCGCCAACGCGCGGGTTCAGGGACTCCCGAGCAACTCGATGAGAGTTACTCTCTCGAAAAGGAATAAAGACAAGCCACGGATAGAAGAAGATGAAAGAGGATAAGCAGGGCGCGCTGACACGCGCCCCGCTCAAAGCTTCGGTCCGGAGACTGTGTTTGCGCCGTGTCAGCGGCGCGAACACCATCTTCTGTCATCCTCTTCCATCCGTGGCTTTCTTTCCTCTTCCGGCCCAAGCTCGCAGTCGACGCCGACCCCCGTTACTCCCAGCACACACCCGCCAACGCGCAGGTTCAGGGACTCCCGACTGACTCGAAGGGTTTTCAGG
>CAZEYV010000029.1:0-3228 GCA_964516705.1 uncultured Chthoniobacter sp. | reverse complement strand
ACGATGAGATTGCCGAGAAAGACAGTGAGCGTGGCCTGCCACCAATTCATGCCCTGCTCGATCAGACTGCTGGCCAGGGTGTAGGTCGTGATACACACGGCCATGCCGACCCAGAGAGCGGCGACATTCCAAGTGGTCCAGGTGCGGCGGTCTTGCGGGACCGGGGCAAGGTCTTCGTTCCAAAGACGCGGGTCGTGGTATTCCGGGGTGTCAGGCATGGGCACCGGCGGTCATAGACCGCCGCTACAAACGGGGCAAGCGTGCGAGGTCAGAAATGGGAGGGCTTTCGCTGAAGGAAACGTCCGCGGCCGACCGTCCCGCAGAACTTTCCGTCGCGGACCGCGACTTCGCCCCGGACGGTGACGATGGAAGGACGGCCTTCGATTTCCCAGCCTTCGAAGGCGTTGTAGTCGACGTTCTGGGTCTGCGTTTTGACCGAGAGTTTGCCGCGGTAGGAGGGATCGTAGATGACAAGATCGGCGTCGGCGCCGGGTTGAATGACGCCTTTGCGCGGGTAAAGGTCGAAGATTTTCGCGGCGTTGGTGCTGGCTACAGCGACGAGTTGCTGGAGGGTCAGGCGGCCCTTTTTGACGCCGTGGGTGTAGAGGAGATTGATGCGGTCTTCGATGGAAGGGATGCCGTTGGGGATCTTGGTGAAGTCGTCTTTGCCCATCGGCTTCTGATCCTTGAAATCAAACGGCGCGTGGTCCGTGCCGACCGTATTGACCAGGCCGCTGGCCAGTCCGTCCCAGAGGATGTTTTGGTTCGAAATGTCGCGCAGGGGCGGGGACATGACGAATTTGGCGCCCTCGAAATTCGGTTTCTCGGCATAGGCCTTATCCAGGACGAGATATTGGATGAGAGTTTCGATGGCGACGTTGACGCCACGCTCGCGCGCCGCAATGGCTTCGTGCAGGGCTTCCTTGCAGCTGAGGTGGACGATGTAGGTGTGCGCGCCGGTCATGGCGGCGAAAGACATCAGGTGATGCACGCCTTCCGCTTCGACGCGGGGCGGGCGGCTGTCGTGGTGCGCATCCGGCCCGGTGCGTCCGGCGGCGAGCAGTTCCTTCTGCAGTTGCGCGACGAGGGTTTCGTTTTCGCAGTGGGCGGTGACAATCACCCCGAGTTCCTTGGCCAGCTTCAGAGTTTCCCACAATTCGGTGTCATCGACACCGAAAGCTCCCTTGTAGGCGAGGAAGACTTTGAAGCTGCCGACGCCTTCTTTGACGATCTCGCGCAGTTGTTTGGCTGAGTCCGCGTCGAAACGCGTCACCCCCATGTGGAACGTGTAATCGCAGCAGGCTTTGCCTTCCGCTTTGGAGAGCCACGTGGCAAATCCTTCGGCGGGCGACATGTCGCGCGAGGGACAGACCATTTCGAAAATGGTGGTCGTGCCACCGACCAGCGCGGCTTTGGTGCCGGTCTCGTAATTGTCCTTTGAATACGTGCCCATGAAGGGCAGATAGATGTGGGTGTGCGGATCAATGAACCCGGGGAAGACGTGTTTGCCGGCAGCGTCGATCACTTCGGCTCCGGCGGGAGCTGCAATGTTTTGGTCGATGCGGGCGATGGTTTCGCCTTCGCAGAGGATGTCGGCGGTGTAGCGGGTGTCGGCGTTGACGATGTCGGCGTTTTTGATCAGAAGGGACATGGTTGAGATAGTTTACAGTGTTCGGTTTTCAGTGGGAGGAGTTTCGGAGCGGTTGATTCTGTAGGAGGGACAATCTATGGTGAGGTTCCATGAGCACGGTGCAGGAGTTCGAGCAGGCGGCCGAGCGCTTATCGCGCGCGGACTTGATCCATCTTCGGTCATGGCTCGATGACAAAATCGAGGATGATCTCGTGGTTCGTGATGAGGTAGTCGATGCCATTGCGCGGGCGCGCATTGAAATTGCTTCAGGCGAAGCGACGGTCCGCAGATCTTCCGGCGAGTAGCTTGCTTTATGCCCGCGGCCACCCAAGTTTGGTCGCAGACTTTCAGTAAAGCTTTCGAGGCAATGCCTTCTGGGGCACGCGTTAGAATTGGCGAGGCGATCGATAATTTGGATCTAAGGCTTGCGGCCGGAGGCCACCAGCGCTTGCAAGGAACCGATGCGTTTCGTTTGCGCGTCGGGGACTATCGCGTGATCTACGATTTCGACCTGAAGGAGCAGCGTTTGGATCTGCTTTTCGTCGGTCATCGCCGGGAGATTTACAAGGGGCTTTGAGTGCCGATTACTTGTCGCTCCAAATGGATCCTTCCCCATAACTGAACCACCTTGTGGTGGTGACTTTTTGCTGGGTGTAGAAGGCGACGCTTTCGCGGCCTTGGATGTGGAGGTCGCCGAAGAAGGATTGGTGCCAGCCACTGAAGGGGAAGAAGGCCATGGGGGCGGGGACGCCGATATTGACGCCGACCATGCCGGCTTGGATACGGTGGCGGAATTCGCGGGCGGCCTTGCCGCTGCGGGTGAAAATGGCCGCGCCGTTGCCGTAGATCGAGCGGTTGGCCAGGTCGATGGCGGAGTCGAGGTCTTCCATGCGGACGACATTGAGCACGGGGCCGAAGACTTCTTCTTTCATGGTGATCATGTCGGGGAGGACGTGATCGAGGACGGTAGGGCCCACGTAGAAACCTTTGGGGGCGGATTCGACTTTGGTGGTGCGTCCGTCGGTGAGCGGCTTGGCGCCTTGGTCCGCGGCCTGGGTGATGAGATTGCACACGCGATCAGCGTGCTCGCGGGTGATGACTGCGCCCATCTGGGCTTGCGGGTCGCGGTCGGTCGGGCCGACGCGGATTTTGGAAACGACATCAACCAGCGCGGGCAGGACGGTGTGGGCGGCGTCGCCGATAGCCACGGCAGTCGAGCTGGCCATGCAACGTTCGCCGGCGCAACCGAAGGCCGACTCGACGAGACCGGTGGCGGAATTGGCGACGTCCGCATCGGGCATGATGAGGACGAAATTTTTCGCGCCGCCGGCCGCTTGGACGCGTTTGCCGTGGGCGGTGCCGGTCTCGTAGATGTATTTGGCGATCGGCGTCGAGCCGACGAAGGAGATGGCTTTGATCAGCGGGTGTCGGAGGATGGCGTCGACGGCTTCGCGTCCGCCATGGACGAGATTGAGCACGCCGGGGGGGAGTCCGGCTTTTTCCGCGAGTTGCGCGATGCGGATCGAGGTGAGCGGGACTTTTTCGCTGGGTTTTAGG
This sequence comes from uncultured Chthoniobacter sp., assembly GCA_964516705.1. Classification (GTDB taxonomy): domain Bacteria; phylum Verrucomicrobiota; class Verrucomicrobiia; order Chthoniobacterales; family JACTMZ01; genus JACTMZ01. Next base: position 41 of record CAZEYV010000029.1, on the reverse strand, counting down.
ATGAAGGTGTTCCCGCAGGCGATGGCCATGGGCCACATCCA
>CAZEYV010000028.1:0-5498 GCA_964516705.1 uncultured Chthoniobacter sp. | reverse complement strand
TGCAAGTGCGGGAGAGCACGTTGTGGAAGACGTGGTTGTTTGGCGTGGTGTAGCTGAAAATTGTACGCTTCCAGGGCCATTCCCGGAAGCGCACTTTGCCCTCTTCGCCTTCGCGCACGTAGCGTCCGAGCGAGTAGTAAGCCAGGCTCTCGTTCTCGTCGTCCCAGAGGCTGTGGCTCAAGGTCGGGCCGGCGATGGCGCCGCAGGCGAGGACGGCGGCGAGGGTCAAGGGCCAGAACCAGCGCGGGGTGCACGGGCGCGGGTGCAGAGTGCCGTCGGGCGCGGGGGCGCCGGCCCACCAAGGGGCGAGGATGAAAAGCGCCACCATGATGACAACGGCGCCGGCGCCGGCCAGCCAGGTGTAGAAGAAGATGCTGCGGGTGAAGTTGAGATTTTCGAGGTTACCGACCTCGGCCAGCACCCGCCACGGCGGGGGTTGCAGGACGACCAGCAGGCTGAAGGCCCCGGCGGCGACGACAAAAAAAAGACGCCACCAAAACAGCGGCGTCTTCCCCGGCAGGAATTTCATCGGATCCCCGGAGCGGGACGGAAGCGCGGTCAGGCCGCCTTCTGTTTCGCGCGGTGTTGGTCGACGAAATACTTCATCGTGTGGTGGATGACCGAGCGGATGTCGTGCTTCGAGTGCCAGCCGAGCTTGGTGCGGGCTTTGGTCACATCGGGGATGCGGCGGTCGCAGTCCTCGTAACCTTTGCCGTAGAATTCCTCGGAGCTGACCGAGACGATTTCCGGATCCGGGTCGCCGGGCTGGCGGAAGTCCTCGTCGAAGACTTTCTTCATCATGTGGGCCAGTTCCTTGATGGTCACCTCGTTTTCCGGCGTGCCGATATTGAAGATCTCGCGGTCGCAGACCCCGCCCGGGTTGTCGATGATGCGGATCATGCAGTCCACCGCGTCGTCGATGTAGGTGTAGGCGCGGTAATTGATCCCGCCGTCGACCAGCTGCATGGGCGTGCCGTAAAGCAGGCCGTTCATGAAGTGGGAGAAGACGCGCGGGTTGCCGGCTTTCTCGCTCGGGAGAAAATCAATGCGCGGCCCGATGAAGTTGAACGGGCGGATGATCGTGTAGTTGAGGCCTTTCTCCAGGCCGTAGGCGTGGAGGACGCGCTCGAGCAGCTGCTTGGCGCAGGCGTAGATCCAGCGGTGGTTCTTGATCGGGCCCATGATCATGGGCGTGGTGTCTTCGTTGAACGGAAACGGCATCTCGGCGGGGTCTTTGCCCAAGACGCTGGCCACCGTCTTGCCGTAGACTTCGCAGGTGGAGAACTGGATGATGCGCTTGTTGTATTTCAGGCACGAGTCGACGATGCGCAGGTTCTCGGTGAAATTGAGGTCGAAGACATCGATCGGATTGGTGACATAGAGGCTCGGATTGGCCATGGCCACCAGGTCGACGACGAGATCGTGGTCCTTGACCATGTTGTCGAGCGAGTCGCAGCGGCTGCGGATGTCGTGCTGCTTGAAATTGAGCTTCGCGTGGTCGAGGCGGTCCTCGAGTTTTTCGCTCTCGATGTCGATGGCGGTGACTTCGTATTTGCCGTCTTGGAGGAGGCGCTCGGTCAGGTTGGCGCCGATGAAGCCGCCGGCTCCGAGGAGCAGGATTTTGGGATTTTTCATACGGATGTGGTTTGCGGATGTGCGGTGGGCCCGGAGCGGGCACCGTCTTGTTTCAACATGCGGCGGTAATGGCCCCCGAAGTGGCGCGCCACCATGCGAAGGACATTAAGGCCGTAAGGTATGGGATCAAGACTGGAGGTCTCGTCCCCGTAATGGGTGGGAATGGCGATCTCGCGGCAGGGGAACCCGGCGAGTTGGCCGAGGATGATCATCTCGGCATCGAAGTTGTAATTGTTCTGCAGTTCGTCGAAAGGCACGGCCTCGAGCAAGCGGCGCGAGTAGAGCATGTAGCCGCTGTGGAATTCGGCCATCCTCGTGCCGAAGGCGAGGTTTTCGACCATGGTCAGGCCGCGGTTGGCCAGGTAGCGCGACATGGGCATGCCCCCGCGCAGGGCGCCGCCGCCGAGGAAGCGCGATCCCTGCACGATACCGGCCTGGCCTTCCATGATGGGTTTGAGGAGTTCGAGGACCATTTCGGGTGAGTATTGTCCGTCGGCGTGGACCACGGCGAAGGCATCGCATCCGAGGCGAAGCCCTTCCCGCAGGCCGGACTTCTGAGCCCCGCCGTAGCCCGTATTAAGTTCATGGTGCACGACGCGGATGGCGGGATTTGCCGCGGCGATGGCGTCGGCCACCTCGCCGGTGCGGTCCGGACTCTTGTCGTTGACGATGACAACGATTCCGTCGAGCCGGAAGAACTCATCCGGAATCCTGTTCACCGTTGCGGACAAAATATGCTCCGCCTTGTAGGACGGGATGACGATACAGGGTCGCTGGGTCATTGCGGCGAATTGATACCGAAAACTGGCGGGGGTGGCCCTGTCAATGTTCTTCCGGTGATGTCTTGTATATGCTTCAGGTGTTCGATATTTTGAACAGATGGAAACCGATCCGCAGCGGACCGGCCGCGCCCTGCGCGAACTGCGCATCTCGCGGGCGTGGCCTCTGCGCCGGCTGGCTGCGGCCTCGGGTTGCTCGGCCAGTTTCATTTCGCAGATCGAGCAGGGGAAGACGTCGCCTTCGTTGGTTTCGATGAAGCGGATTTGCCGTTCGTTGGGGCTGGCCGTGGCCGAGTTCCTGCAGATGAGCGAGGGGCGCACGGAGGCCAAGGTGATCCGGGCCGGGGCGCCTTCCACCATGGTTTACAAGTGGCCGCGGGCGGTGCTTCGCTATCTCCTGCCGCCCAGCGAGCAATCCAGTTTCAGCATTCTGGTGCTGGAAATGCCCGCCCGTGGCGGGACCCCGTGGCGCGCGGCGCAGCGCTCGATGAATGAAACCGGGGTCGTCCTGCAGGGAAAAGTTGAGTTCGAGATCGGCGATGAGCGCGTGGAAATGTCGCCCTCCGATGCCGTCCACTTCGACCTGGTTCACCGCCACCGCTGGCGCAACCGCGGTCCGGGCCCGGCCCGCGTGCTTCTGCTCAATGCCAATTTCACCGAGGTGATCGACGAACCATGAAGCGCGGTCTCCTCGTTTCCGGCGCGCTTCTCCTCGGCACCGGCGCCGCGTTCGCTTTCTTCGGCGGCATCTTCGGCGACAAGGTCGAGAGGCTGACCGGCGCGCACACCCGCGTGGTCTGGATGCGCGATGTGGAAGACAGCCGCGGGACGCGGGGCGAGACGGAGAACTACCGTTTGATGGGCTACGATTCGCGCGACGGACGAGGGGTGCGCAAGATCCTCGGGGAGCGGGGGAGTTACTTCCGTCCGTTGCTCACGCCGGACGGGCAGCGCGTGGTCTTCAGCAAATTCGGTGCGCGCGAGGTGTGGGTCGTGGATTTCGACGGCGCCAATCTCCGCCGTGTCGGTCCCGGCATCGCCGCCGCGCTGTGGCGGGATCCGGGAACGGGGGTGACGTGGGTCTATGGCGCGTCGGCCCCGGCCGGCGCCCCGTTGGTGCGTTACCCGCTCGACGATCCGTCCAAGGTCGAGACCGTCTGGGCCAAGACGCCGGTCACCGCGGTCATGCCGGGCAACCTGCAACTCTCGGCCGACGGCCTGAAAATGGCGGCGAATTTGCCGTGGCCGGTGACGGGTCTGGCCCAGCTGCCGGATGGCGCGTGGGTGCAGACGAGCCGCGGGTGCTGGCCGGCCATCGCGCCCGACCACAGTTACCTTTCGTGGACGTTCGCCGGCAGCCACCGTCACCTGCACATGCACGACGCGTGGGGCAACCGCGATTGGAAGGTGAAGATCACCCGGGCGCCCGGCATGGAAGACGAGGAGGTTTACCATCCGCGCTGGTCGAACCACGCGCGCTTTATGACTTTCAGCGGCCCCTACAAGAAAAAGGGGAAAAAGAAGAACGTCCTGCAGATGGCGGGCGCGGCGGTCGACGTCAACATCGGCCGCTTCAACGAAGACTTCACCGAAATCGAGGCGTGGGTCGATGTGACGGACAGCAAGCACGGGGAGTTTTTCCCCGATGTGTGGATCGAGGGCGGGGCGGATTACCAATCGAAGTTCAGCCGTCCGGGCGTGCCCAGCCCCATCGTGGAACAGAAAGTCGATCTGTCCAACGAGTGGCCCGGCACGGATCAGGGGCTGGTGTTCCTCTGGGCCGACAATCGTGCGGGCAACTCGGCGGCGGCCGGCCGGTTGGCCAAGAGCGCCAACTCCGCCGCGTCGGGCGAGGCGCGCTTCGGTCCGAACCACGAAATGTGGCTGCAGAACGGTTCGGTCCGCGTCGAGGGTTTCGACGCGCCGATGATCGAAGCGGTCAAGGGGACCGGAGCCTTCACCGTGGAATTCGTCGTGACCGCCGCCACGGTTGACGACGCCGGCCCGCGCCGCATCATCAGCCTCTCGAAGAACGGCACCGACCTTTGCTTTGCCGTCGGACAGCACGCGGACAAGCTGGTCTTCCGTCTGCGCACCCACGCAACCGGTCCGGGCGGGAAGGAAGTGGAGATCGCCCCGGTCGAACCCGGGCGCCTTTACCGGGTGGCCGTCGGCTTCGCGCGCGGGGTGCTCACCGCGTGGGTGGACGGGCGTCGCGTGATCGAGACGGACGTGTTGTCCGGCGGTCTTTCGGATTGGCCCGACGATGCGCGCTTGCTTTTCGGGAACGAGTGGGGCGCGGCCGGTCTTTCGTGGAACGGTTTGCTCGAAGGCGTGGCCGTCTACGACCGGAAAATCACGGACGAGGAAGCGGCGCGCAAAGCGGAGCTTTACGGGTCGAAGCTGGCGGCGCGTCCGGAGCGGCCCGTTTATGAAGCGGAGCTGGAATTGGTCCGCCGGCACGAACCGCCGGATCTCGAGGAAATCAATCCCTACCGCCGCGCTCTGGTCCTCAATCTTTACAAGGTGACCGGCAACCCGCCCGTGGCCGACGCAAACGGCGAGGTGCGGGTGGCCGAATGGGTCCTGCTCGACGGGGAAGAACCCGAGGCCAACAAGCCGCTGCACAACGGCATGCGTCGCACCATGCGGTTGCAACGCTACGAGGATCATCCGCAATTGGAATCGGAGCGGATGATCGGCGAGCCCTACGATCTGGACCACGATCTCTACACCGAGGCTTTTCCGGGGGCTTGAGCAATTCCGGATTGTTGCGGCCTCTAGGGCGTTCGGCGCCGGGGACGGCGCCGCTACATCCAATGTAGCGTCGGCGTCCCCGCCGACGAATCGGTTGATTCGCGGCATGCCGCGACTACAGAAAATCCCACACCGCTGTGACCGTGGTCGACAAGCGGCGGGGATCCGCACCCGGCGGACAGGCTGCCGCTTCTACTTTTACCGGAAGCGCTCTATGATCCGGCCGCCGCGCCCGCATGGTTTTCAGCTCCCACCTTTTTCTTTTCTATTTTCTCCCGCTTGCCGTGGGGGTGAGCCTGCTTGCGCCGCGGCGCATCTGGCTCGGGG
>CAZEYV010000027.1:0-4255 GCA_964516705.1 uncultured Chthoniobacter sp. | reverse complement strand
CCCCCCCCCCCGCCCCCGCCACTCCGGTCGAACTCGAACCGCAGGAACGCCGCGTCACCCGCAAAAAGCTTTCCCCGCTCCGCAAAAAGATCTCCACCCAGCTGGTCGCCGCGCAGCGCAACGCCGCCATTCTCACCACCTTCAACGAGTGCGACATGGCCGCCGTGATGAAGTTGCGCGCCGATGTGCAGGAAACTTTCCAGGCCAAACACGGCATCAAGCTCGGCTTCATGTCGTTTTTCATCAAAGCCGTGGTCGACGCGCTGAAGAGCGAGCCCCAGATCAACTCCCGCCTCGACGGCGACGAGCTGGTGCAAAACCATTTTTATGACATCGGGGTCGCCGTCGGCACCGAGCGCGGTCTCATCGTCCCGGTCATCCGCGACGCCGACCGCAAGACCTTCGCCGAACTGGAGAACGATCTGGCCTACTACGCGAAGAGAGCCCGGGAAGGCGCCATTACCATCGAGGACCTGCAGGGCGGCGTCTTCACCATTTCCAACGGCGGGGTCTACGGCTCGTTGCTCAGCACACCGATCCTCAATCCGCCCCAGAGCGGCATCCTCGGCATGCACAAGATCCAGGAGCGGCCGGTGGCGGTCGAGGGCCGGGTCGTCATCCGCCCCATGATGTATCTCGCCCTGAGCTACGACCACCGGGTGGTCGACGGCCGTGAGGCGGTGACCTTTCTCGTGCGGGTCAAGGAAGCGATTGAAAATCCGCTGCGGTTGTTCCTCGGGAGCCAAAAATGAAACGCGCGGCCGCCGTCCTCCTGCTCGCGCTGGTTTCCCCCGGGATCGCGCCGGGGCAGGAGGCCGCGCCGGACCGCGCCGCCGATCCGCTGGTCCTGCAGCGGCGCCTGGCCATGGTCCTGCGCCAGTCGACCCAGCACTACGAAGCAGGCGAGTATGACAGCGCGCTCGAGCGCCTCGGGGCCATCCAGGGTCCGGCCGCCGAGGACCTCAGCGTGCTCAATCTGCGGGGGGCCATCCTGACCAAGCTCGGCCGCTACGACGAGGCCGCGCAGAGTTTCCGCGCCATCCTCTCGGCCCAGCCGGACTTCTTTCCCGCCGCGTTCAATCTGGGCGAGGTCGAATTCATCCGCGGGGATTATGCCGGGGCTCTCGAATTGTTCGGGGACATGCGCCGCCGCGATCCGCGCAACGAACTGGTGCGTTTCAAAATCTTCCTTTGCCAGCTCCTGCTCGGGCAGGACGAGGATGCGCAGAAGACCGCGCGCGGTCTGGTGCCGGCGGGGTCCACGCCGGCGTGGTATTACGCGCAGGCCATGCTCGCGCGCAAGGCGGGCGACGAGGCCTCCGCGCGCAAGCATCTCGGGGCCGCGAAGGCCATCTACGAGGCCGAGGGCTGCAAGCTTTTCGACGAGTCCATCGCGCCGGTGAAGTTCTGATCCCGGGTCACCCCGGACTCACGGACCTCCGACCCGGTCTCCGCGTTGGCGGTAGTAGTCGTAGCGCGCGCGCACCGCGGCGATGTAGGCACGGGTTCCGGGGATGTCCATCGCGGCGTCGAGTTCCTGCGCGGTCATCAGTTCGCCGCCGGACCAGCGTTTCACGCGGCTGCGGCCCGCGTTGTATTCCCCGAGGGCGAAGGGCAGGGGGTCCTGTTGGCCGGACCAATGCCGCAGGGCGCGGCCGAGATACCACGTGCCGACCTCGATGTTGGTTTTCGGATCGAGCAAATCGCCGGGCACGAAGGTCTCGACTCCGGTGGCCTGGACCCAGTCGGACGCGGCGGGTTCGGTGACTTGCATGAGTCCGCGCTCCCCGTGACCGCCGAGTTTGTCCGGATGGAACCGGCTCTCCTGCCAGATGACCGCCTTGACCAGCAGGGGATCGACCCCGTGCCGCGCCGCCGCCCCGGCGATCGTCTCGTCGTGCGCTTGGTGGCGTCCGAAACTCAACCACGAGGCCAGCCGGTAGGCGGGGTCCCGGTCGCTCAGCACGAGCAGAGCCGCCGCCGCGGCGAGCGCCAGCGCGGTGAGACCGAGGATCCGGATGATGCGTTTCGACATGGCCTCAAGCATAGCGCGCCGGTCGGCTGTCATCCAGTGCTATGGCGCCGGACGTTGCTGTGCTACAAACGGAATGATGAAAGACACGGTGGCCCGCCTCCCGAGCATCGTCCTGCGCGTCGTGCTCGGCTGGGTCTTCCTCGCCGCCGGCTGGTCGAAGATCGGGCAGACCATGCCCACGCTGGCCACCATCTATTCCTACCAGATTGTCATACCGGATGTCCTCGCCGAATTCCTCGCCATGATCTTGCCGTGGGTCGAATTGCTTCTGGCCGTCCTGCTCTTTGCCGGACTCTTTTTCCCGTGGACCTTGCTCGTGACCGCGGCGGTCCTCGCGGCGTTCACGGTAATGACTGCCCAGGCGTGGTGGCGCGAGTTGGACATCGACTGCGGATGTTTCGACTTCGGCGTGATTCATCCGGCCCTCGCCGTCCTGAGCACACCGGGAGGCGCGACCGTGCGCAATCTGGTGCTGCTGTCGCTGGTCGGATTGCTCTGGTGGTTGTGGGCGCGCCGCCGTGTTTTGTAGCGGCGGCGTCCCCGCCGCCGGTTGTTGCCGGTGAACGACCGTCGCCGGGGACGGCGACGCTACATAAGATGGATCACGCCGTCCCGGCGTGATGACCGCGGCAAAATTAACGCGCTCCACCTCACCGCCAAACCGCGGTGTAGGCATCGCTGAAGCGCGCGGTGGCCCCGGCCTCGGGTAGCACTTCGATGAGGCGCGGCCGGCCTTCCGGCCACGGTTCGTCCGGCGCGTGCATTGTGCCGTAGTGCCAACCGAACATCTCGGCCCAGCCGCGGAGGCGCAGGTCGTGCGCGTTGAGAAAGTCCGGATGACCGAACATGCGGTCGAAAATTTTTCCGCCGCCGTTGTTGATCACCGCGAGGGTGATGTCGGGGGCGTCGAGTTGCGCGGCGGGCCAGAGTCCGGCCAGGTCATAAAGCGCGGACAAATCACCCAGCACCGCGGCGGTCGGGCGATCCGGCCCGGCCAGACCGAGCGCCGTCGAAACCAGGCCGTCGATGCCGTTGACCCCGCGGTTGGCGAAGAACGTGCGATGATCCGGCGTGCGCGGCGCGGCCAGGTCCCATTCGCGGATGGGCAGGCTGTTGCCGAGCAGGAGGCGCGCGTTGTCCGGGAGACGTGCGGCCAGCGCGCGGACCAGGCCTGCTTCGCTGCGGGGTTCGTCGTGCAGGATCCGCGCGAGCCGCGCCGCCGCGGCGCGGTCGCGGGAGAAGAGCGCTCCGGTCCGGCCGGCTTGCGGCACGAACGAATTCATCAGCGCGGAAAAAATCCCCAGCGGAACGACCGGATCGCGCCGGGCCAATCCCGGTAGATCGACCCGCGAAACATGCAGCACGGGCATGTCTTCGCACTCGCGCCAGAACCGCGGGGTGGGCACGCCGCCGAGGCGGATCACGCCGTCGCAGGCCGCGCGGCATTCCGGCGTGAGCAGGATGCGTTCGCCGGAATGCAGGCTGAATTCCTGCAGGTTGCGGTGGCCGCGCAATTGGGAGACCGGCTCGAGATAAAGCGGACAATTCATCGAGGCCAGCCAAGGGGCGAGATGATGCGCGTCGTCCGCCTCGAGCGAGGAGACCAGCACGAGCGGATGCTGCACGCGGGAGAAAAAGTCCTCGCCGATCCGGCGGGCGGCCGCTTCGTCCATCCACGGCTCCGCGCGGCGGGGTGCGTGGCGCCGCGCGGGCAGCGCCATTTCGACCGGACCATCGACCAGCGGTTCGTCGAAACACACGTTGAGGTGCAGCGGCCCGGCGGGGAGTGCGCCGAGTTGTCCGGGCGCATCGAGATCGATCACGGGCAGACCGGCCGCGGCGAAGAGCGGCAATTGGTCGATGGTCTGCGGTGCGCCGGAGCCGCGCAGGAGGCGCGGACGGTCGGCCGTCACGGCGATGAGCGGGATCCCCGCATGCCGGGCCTCGAGCAGGGCCGGCAGCAATTCCGCCGCCGCGGTGCCCGAGGTGGTGAGCACCGCCGCAGGCGCGCTGTCGCGCCGCGCGCGACCGGTCGCGAAAAAAGCCGCGCTGCGTTCCTCGAAAAACGACACCACTTCGAACGAAGCGCCCGCGGCCGCAGCGGCGAGGACGAGCGGTGCGTTGCGTCCGCCGGGACAAACGCAGATCGTGCGGACGCCCGCGGCGTGCAGGGCGGAAAGGACTTCCGCGGCGAGCAGACGGTTGGTTTCGACCGGACTC
>CAZEYV010000026.1:0-8745 GCA_964516705.1 uncultured Chthoniobacter sp. | reverse complement strand
CTGGCCATCGAGCTCAAAGACGCCGCCGCCGGCCAAGGCCAAGCCATCAAGAAGCGCGACGAAATGCACAAAATGGCCCAAGCCAACCGCGCCTTCGCCCACTCCCGCTGGTAAACCGTCGTAACCTGCTCTTTCTCATGTCCGCCACTGCCACTGCACCCGCCACCGCCGCGAACCCGAATTCGCCCGACCGCGCGTTCCCGCTCGAGCGCACGCGCAACATCGGCATCTGCGCGCACATCGACGCGGGCAAGACCACACTGACCGAGCGCATCCTTTTTTACACCGGCATGATCCACAAGATCGGCGAGGTGCACGAGGGCACCACGGTGACCGACTGGATGGAGCAGGAGCGCGAGCGCGGCATCACCATCACCTCGGCCGCCACCACCTGTGCCTGGTTGCAGAAGCCGGAGAAAGACATCTTCAAGCTGTTTGATAACATCAACCAGCGGGTCAACATCATCGACACCCCCGGCCACGTGGACTTCACGGCCGAGGTGGAGCGTTCGCTCCGCGTGCTCGACGGCGCCATCGCCGTGTTCTGCGGCGTGGCCGGCGTGCAACCGCAGTCCGAAACCGTCTGGCGCCAGGCGACCAAATACAACGTCCCGCGCATCGCCTTCGTCAACAAGATGGACCGCACCGGTGCGGATTTCGACGCGGCCGTCGAGAGCATGCGGACCAAGCTCGGCGCCAATGTCTGGCCGATCCTTATTCCGCTGGGCAAAGAGGACAATCTGCGCGGACAAATCGACGTCATCAACCAGAAGGCCGTCCTTTACTCGGACAACGACGTGATGGGCTCGACCTACGAAGTCGCGGAAATTCCCGAGGACCACAAGGAGCTGGCCAAAAAAGCTTACGACGACCTCGTCACCCAGATGACCGATCTCGACGAGGAAATCGGCATGATGTTCCTCGAGGAAAAACCGATCTCCAAGCAGGACCTCAAGTCCGCCATCCGCCGCCAGACCATCGCCAACAAATTCGTCCCCGTCGCCGGCGGCTCCGCTTTCAAGAACAAGGGCGTGCAGTATCTCGTCGACGCCGTCGTCGATTATCTCCCGAGCCCGCTGGACATTCCGGCGGTCCGCGGTCAGGACCCCGATGACGCCACGCCGATCGAAGTCTCGGCCAATGACAGCGGCAATTTCTCCTCGCTCGCTTTCAAGCTCTGGAGCGATCCGTTCGTCGGCAAGCTCGTTTTCTTCCGCGTTTACTCGGGCAAACTTTCCAAGGGCGACAACGTCTACAATCCGCGCACCCGCAAACGCGAGCGCATCAGCCGCCTCATCCAGATCCAAGCCGACAAGCGCGAGGACATCGACACCTGTTACTCGGGCGACATCGCGGCCATCGTCGGCATCAAGAACATCACGACGGGCGACACGCTCTGCGACGAAGACCATCCGATTCTCCTCGAACCGCCGTCCTTCCCCGAGCCGGTCATTTCCATGGCCATCGAGCCGAAGACCAAGGTCGACCAGGAAAAAATGGGCGTCGCGCTCCAGCGTCTCGCCGAGGAAGACCCCACTTTCCGCGTTTTCACCCACGAAGAAACCGGCCAGACCATCATCGCCGGCATGGGCGAGCTGCACCTCGAAATCATCCGCGATCGCATGATGCGGGAGTTCAAGGTCGAGGCGAACGCCGGCAAACCGCAGATCGCCTACAAGGAAACCATCCTCGCCCCGGCCGACGGCGAAGGAAAATTGATCAAGCAGTCCGGCGGACGCGGTCAATACGGCCACGTCATCGTCAAAGTCACCCCCAACGAACGCGGCAAGGGTCTGACCGTCGAAAACAAAATCGTCGGCGGAACCATCCCGAAGGAATACATCCCGGCCTGCATCAAGGGCATCGAAGAAGGCGTGCTCAACGGCATCATCGGCGGGGATCCGGTCATCGATCTCAACGTCGACATCGTCGACGGTTCCTTCCACGAAGTGGACTCGAACGAAATGGCCTTCAAGCTGGCCGCCATTTTCTCGCTCAAGGACGCGCTGAAGAAAGCCAAACCCATCCTCCTCGAGCCCGTCATGAAGGTGGAGAACATCACGCCGGACGAATTCCAGGGCGACATCATGGGCGACTTGAACCGCCGCCGCGCCAAGATCCAGGGCATCGAGACGAAGGGCAACCTTTGCACCGTCACCGCCGATGTGCCGCTGGCCGAAATGTTCGGCTACGCCACCGCCATCCGCTCCCTTTCCAAAGGCCGCTCCTCCTACTCGATGGAGCCGTCCCACTTCGAACAAGTGCCCTCGCAGGTGCTTGCCGCCGTTCTCGACAGCCAAAAGAAATAACGACCATGGCCGCACCGCGCATCCGCATCCGACTCAAAGCATTCGATCACATGCTGCTCGACCGCTCCGTCCTCGAAATCGTCGAGACGGCCAAACGCAGCGGTTCCGCCGTGGCCGGCCCCGTGCCGCTCCCGACGAAAATCGAGCGTTGGACGGTCAACCGCTCCCCCCACGTGGATAAAAAGTCCATGGACCAATTCGAGCGCCGCACGCACAAGCGCCTCCTCGATATCATCGATCCCACGGCCAAAACGGTGGATGAACTCCGCCGCCTCAACCTCCCTGCCGGGGTGGACATCAACATTCAAATTTAGTTCGCACCATGAGCCTCGGATTACTCGGTAAAAAACTCGGCATGACCCGCGTCTACGACGACAAGGGCGTCTCCACGCCGGTCACGGTCATCGCCGCCGCGGGCAACAAGGTCCTGCAGGTCAAGACCGCCGACACGGACGGCTATGCCGCGGTGCAGGTCGGCTTCGACGACCAGAAGCCCTCGCGTGTTTCCCAAGCGCAGACCGGACACTTCGCCAAAACCTCGGCCACGCCGAAACGTTTCATCCGCGAATTCCGCAACGGCACGGCCGAAGCGGGCGCCGATTTGTCGGTCACCACTTTCGAAGTCGGCCAATTTGTCGATGTCATCGGCCAGTCCAAGGGCAAAGGCTTCCAGGGCGCGATGAAGAAGCACAATTACCAGGGCCAGCCGGCCAGCCACGGTTCCATGATGCACCGCCGCACCGGCGCCATCGGCAACCGGTCGACGCCGGGCCGTGTCTGGAAAAACATGGGCATGCCCGGACACATGGGCGACGAACGCGTCACCGTGCAGAATTTGCAGGTCGTCCAAATCCGCGAGGAAGACGGCGTCATCCTCGTCAGCGGGGCGATCCCCGGTGCGAAAGGCACCTATGTGGTCGTCCGCCCGTCGATCAAGAAATCCGCCAAGAAGAAGTAATCCATGAGCGCCATAGTTCTCACCGCCGCCGAGGCCAAGAAGGCCAATATCGCCGTCATCGAAAACGGCAAGGGCACGCAGGCCGTCCACGATGTGGTCACCGCCCTGCGCGCCAACCGCCGCACCGGCTCGGCCAACACCAAGACCAAAGCGGAAGTCAATCTCTCGGGCGCCAAACCCTGGCGCCAGAAAGGCACAGGCCGCGCCCGCGCCGGTTACAAATCCTCGCCCGTCTGGCGCGGCGGCGGCGTGGTCTTCGGACCCAAGCCGCGCGACTATTCGAAGAAAACACCCAAGTCGGTGCGCAAACTCGCCCTGCGCAAAGCGCTCAGCGCCCGCATCCTCGCCGGCGATGTCCTGCTCGTCGAAGCCCCGGCCATCCCGGACGGCAAGACGGCCAAGTTCCTTTCCTACGTGAAGAGCAACGCGAAGGATGCGCGCAATGTCCTCCTCGTTTCGCCCGCTTTCGAGGAAACCACCTTCCGCGCCGCGCGCAATGTCGGCAACGTCCTCCTGATCAGCGCGTCCGATGTGAACCCGGAGCATCTGCTCCGCTATGACAAAATTCTCCTGACCGGCGACGCCCTCGCCAAAATTTCGGAAAGGACGGCAGCATGAAAGAGCCCTTTGACATCATCCGCACCATCCGCCTGACCGAGAAATCCACGGTCCTCACCGACAAGGGGAACAAATACGTTTTCGAGGTCAATCCCGCGGCCAACAAACTCGAGATCAAGGCGGCGGTGGAAAGCCTCTTCCAGAAGAAAGTGGTCTCGGTCAACACGGCCAACTACGCCGGCAAGAAGAAGCGCGAACGCCGCGCCGACTTCGGACGCCGTCCGCACTGGAAGAAAGCCATCGTCACGCTCAAAGAGGGCGAAAAACTCGACCTCGTCTAACCGCACCACACGCCATGGCACTCAAAACTTTCCGTCCGCTCACGCCGTCCGCGCGCTTCAAGGCCCTCCCGTCTTTCGAGGAGATCACCAAGAAGAAGCCGGAGAAAAGCCTGGTCAGCGTGCGCAAACGCACCGGCGGCCGCAACAACCAGGGCCGCCTGACCTGCCGTCACATCGGTGGCGGGCACAAGCGCAAGCTGCGCCTCATCGATTTCAAACGCCGCAAACACGGCGTCGTTGCCGAGGTCATCGCCATCGAATACGACCCGAACCGCACCGCGCGCATCGCGCTGCTCCAATACGCGGACGGCGAGAAGACTTACATCCTCGCCCCCGACGGCCTGAAAGTCGGGATGAAAGTTTCCTCCGGCCCCGCGGCCGCCCCCGAAGTCGGCAACTCGTTGCCCCTCGAGCGCATCCCGCCCGGCTCGGCCATCCACAATATCGAGTTGATCCCCGGACGCGGCGGACAAGTGGCGCGCAGCGCCGGCCAGCAGGCCGTGCTCAACAACTTCGAGGCCGGCTACGCGCTGGTCAAAATGCCCTCGGGCGAAATCCGCAAACTCAACGGCAAATGCCACGCCACCATGGGACAGGTCGGCAATTCCGAGCACATGAACGTCTCGAGCGGCAAAGCCGGACGTTCCCGCTGGCTCGGTGTGCGTCCGACCGTGCGCGGCATGGTCATGAACCCGATCGACCACCCGAACGGCGGCGGCAACGGCAAATCCAAGGGCGGCGGCGGACGCCAGCACCCGGTCAGCCCGTGGGGCCAGCTGAGCAAAGGTTTCAAAACCCGCAAAAAACACAAACCGTCGGACCGCTTCATCGTCGAGCGCCGCAAGAGCAAGAAGAAGAACTAAGCCATGTCCAGATCGCTCAAAAAAGGCCCGTTCGTCGAGGCCCATCTGCTCGAAAAAATCGACCGCATCAACGAAGGCGGCGCGAAGAAGCCGATCAAGACATGGTCGCGCCGCTCGATGATCACACCGGACTTCGTCGGGCACACCTTCCTCGTGCACAACGGGAAAATTTTCAATTCAGTTTTCGTCACTGAGAACATGGTCGGGCACAAGCTCGGCGAATTCTCGCCCACGCGTATCTTCAAGAAACACGGATCGCATACGGCGAAAGTGACGAAATAAACGTGGCCGCAAGCGGCAGGTTTTTCCTGGCCGGGTGTCTTTTGATCACCCTGGCGGGAATTGCCTCCGCGCAAAGCCGCAGTTCTTTGACAGACCGGGATTCTGGGGACGCCGCGAAAACGGCGCGCCTCAACGAGCAACTTTTGCTCGCGCGCGAGTCCATCCGCAGCCTGACCGAAAGTCTGGCCCTCGCCAACAGCGAGGCCGAGATCTTCAAACGCCAAGCCGAGGATTTGCAGGCCAAATTCGACGCTCTCGCGCCGGGGGCCGATGGCGGCGGGGAAATCGAGGAACGCCTCCTTTCCACCGTCAACGAACTCACGCGCCAGCAGAAGGAAAACGCCATGCTGCTCGAGCGACTGCTCGCCCTCGCCGAGGGAGTGCAAATTTTCCTCAAGTCCGTGGAAACCGCGGACAACGAGGAGCGCGAAGCTTTCGAAAAAGAAATGCAATCGAAGGCCGCCAACACGTCCGACTCCGCGGCGCAAGCCGAAGCGAAAACGTTGCTCGAGGCCATGACACGCTCCCGCACCGCGCAGGCCGAGGCCCGCGCGGCGCTCGAGACGGAACTTCGCGCCGCCGACCGCATGCTGGGAGTCGGCGGGGCCGAGCCGCTCGACGCGCAAAGCGCGGGACCGACGCTGACCGACGCCTCCGTGGTGGAAGTCAAACCGGAGTTCGCGCTCGTCGTGGCCAACATCGGCCGCAACGCGGGCGTGAAAGTCGGGATGCCTTTCCAAGTGTGGCGCGACAACCGCCGCGTGGGGGAAGTTCGTGTCATCGACGTGCGCGACCGCATCAGCGGCGCCGTCATCCAGAATCTCGTGTCCGAAGAGGACTCGATAAAAACGGGCGACCGCCTCCGGGTGGACGCCCGCCGTTAGGAACAACAAACACAAAGAAAATTTTAATAAAATGGAAACCAGGTCGATCTACAGATTCGCCCGCATCTCGCCGTTCAAAGCGCGCGAGGTGACGCGCGAGATCCAGGGACTGCCCGTGCAGAAAGCCCTCGATCTGCTGGCCTTCACCCCGAAGAAGGCCGCCGGTCTTGTCGCCAAGACGCTGAAAAGCGCCGTGGCCAACGCCGAGAACAACCACCAAGCCCGCGTCGAAGCCCTCGTGGTGCGCGAAGCCGTGGTGGGCGAGGGGCCGACCTTCCAGCGTTTCATCCCGAAGGCCCGAGGCAGTGCCGGCCCGATCCGCAAACGCACCAGCCACATCCGCATCATCCTGACCGACGAGATCGAAATCGTGACCCGCGAGACGCGCAAAGCCGCCAAGAAAAAGACCGCTTCCAAAAAACCCGCCGCGAAAAAGAAAGCCGCGGTGAAGAAAGAAGAGAGCAAACCGGCCGCCGAGGCCGCCGCGCCGGCCGCGGAGAAAGCCGAATAACACCATGGGACAAAAAGTTCACCCGATCGGATTCCGCCTCCCCATCTCCCGCGACTGGGGATCGAAGTGGTATGCCCCGCGCCGCGAGTTCGCCGAACACCTGCACGCCGACCTCAAAATCCGCGAATACCTCAAAGGCAAACTCCGCCAGGCTGCCGTCTCGAAAATCGTCATCGAGCGCGCCTGGAACAGCCTGCGCGTCACCATTTTCACCGCCCGCCCGGGCCTCGTCATCGGCCGCAAAGGTTCCGAGATCGAAAACATGACCAGGGAAGTCTCCGCCCTCAGCGGCGACAAGCAGGTCAAAATCGACATCCAGGAAATCCGCTCCCCCGAGACCGAAGCGCAGCTCGTCGCCGAGAGCATCGCGGGGCAGCTCGAACGCCGCATCGGTTTCCGCCGCGCCATGAAGAAAAGCGTGCAGATCGCCATGGAACAGGGCGCGCTCGGCATCAAGGTCCGTTGTTCCGGCCGCCTCGGCGGATCGGAAATCGCCCGGACCGAACAGTATCGCGAGGGCAAAGTGCCGCTCCACACCATGCGCGCGCCGATCGATTACGGTTTCGCCGAAGCCAATACCACGGCCGGCAAGATCGGGATCAAATGTTGGATTTGCAAAGGCGAGGAAGCCGCTCCGAAAGTCTCGGTGCGCGAGGACAAGCCCGCGGCCGAAACCGTGCCGTCGCCCGAAGTGGCCGCCACGGCCGTCGCCGAATGATTTTTTAAGGAGAACGTCCCATGCCCTTGATGCCCAAACGTGTGAAGTTCCGGAAATCCCAGCGGGGAAGCCGCAAGGGAACCGCTTCGCGCACCACCAATATCGACTTCGGCGAATTCGGTCTGCAGACCCTCGACCGCGCCTGGATCACCAACGTGCAGATCGAGGCCGCCCGCGTCGCCCTCACGCGCAACATGAAGCGCAAAGGCAAACTCTGGATCCGCATTTTCCCCGACAAATCCGTCACCGCCCGCCCGCCGGAAACCCGCATGGGCAAAGGCAAAGGCGCGCCGGAATACTGGGTCGCCGTGGTGCGCCCGGGAAACATCCTTTTCGAATTGGACGGCGTGCCCGAGAGCGTGGCCCGCGAGTCCCTGCGCCTCGCCGCCAACAAATTGCCGGTGCGCACCAAATTCATCACCCGCCACCACGCCTCCTGACGCCATGAAGACCAAGGAAATCGCCGAACTCAGCGTGGATGAACTCCGCGGACGCAAGCGCGAGCTGCGCCACGAGATTTTCAACCTCCGTTTGCAGCAGCAGAGCGGACAGCTGGAAAAGCCGTCCCTCATCCGCACCCTGCGCCGCGAGGCCGCGCGCGTGGAAACCTTCCTCTCGCAGAAAATCAAAGCAGCAGCCAAATCATGAGCGACACCGCCACCACCACCGCACCCGCCGCCACGCGCGGGATCCGCAAATCCCTCGTGGGCGAGGTCGTCTCGGACAAGATGGACAAAACCGTCGTCGTCCGCACGGTCAGCCGCGTCCCGCACCCGCGCTTCGGCAAGATCATCAAACAGACCGCCAAATTCCACGCCCACGACGAAAAGAACGAGGCCAAGACGGGCGACAAAGTCCGCATCGCCGAAACCCGCCCGCTGAGCAAGACCAAGCGCTGGCGCCTGGTCGAGGTCCTCAAACACTAAGCACGCCATGATCCAGCTCCGCTCCCGTCTCGACGTCGCCGACAATACCGGCGCCCGCATGGCCACCATGATCGGCGTCATCGGCAAAAAATCCGCCTTCGCCCGCGTCGGCGATGTCATCACGGCCAACGTGAAAGAAGCATCCCCCGGCGGCACGGTGAAAAAAGGCGAGGTCGTCCGCGCCGTCATCGTCCGCACCCGCCAGCCGCTCAAACGGCCCGACGGCTCCGCGCTGCGCTTCGACACCAACGCCATCGTCATCATCGACAAAGATCTCAACCCGCGCGGCACCCGCATCTTCGGCCCCGTGGCCCGTGAACTGCGCGAGAAGAATTTCATGAAGATCGTTTCCCTCGCTCCGGAGGTGCTATGAACCGTATCAAGACCCACGTTAA
>CAZEYV010000025.1:0-2908 GCA_964516705.1 uncultured Chthoniobacter sp. | reverse complement strand
CTCTTGTCGAGAGGATCGCGGGATTGACCGTCCCCGCCGGTGGCGTCAGGGTGGCCCCGACATGAACATCGCCATCGCGCTGGCCCAATTCATCATGCTCGCGCTCGCCGCCATGGCCTCCCACATCCTGGTCAATTCCGGGTCCGTCCCCGCGCCGCCGGTCAGTTGGTCCGACATGGTCGCCACGTTCGTGGCCAATCAAGGCCTGTGGCTGCTCGTTATCCCCGCCGTCTGGCTGCTCTTCGCCGGATGGGCCGAAAAAACGAAAAGCCCGCTGGCCGCGATCGCCCAACCTCTCGGCGCGGGAATCACGGTGGCCATCCTCGCCGTGATCGTGCTGGTGCTGGTGTTCTGATCCGGAGCTGCTCCGGCAATCACCCCTGCAGTCCCGCGCTGATCAGCACGGCCGGCGAGGTCGGCACCGCCGGCGCCCCGCCCGCGGGTTCGATCGAAACGGCGAAGCCTTGCATCGAATCGATGGTGTCTCCCGGTTGCACGAAACGCCGCGCCAACCCGCCGCGGCGCAGCGGCAGTTCGCCGCAATCGTGCACCTTGCCCCCCGCGCAAACCGCCCACACGCGGTAATGGTGCGTCGCCGGTAACTCGGGCAGTCCCGCCGCCTGGACATACCAGCCGCGCTGGCCGCTGTCCCACAAGACGCCGGCTTTGACCCCGGCGTATTGGCCGTAGCCTTCGAGCGGCATGTTCAGCTCTTGCGGATTCGGGCGCGCGTCGCGGACCACGACAGACTCTTTCTGCCGCGTGGTGGCCGCGGCGCCGGCCAGGGCGAGCAGGGCGACAGCCGCCGCCGCAGCCCACGCGGTGGGGCCGAACCGTCGCGTGGACGCCACGGTGTTCGGGCCGGAAGCGCCGCCGAAAACGCGGTCCATGACGCGCTGGCGCAGCGCCGCGGGCGCCTCGGCGGGGGCATCCGCCCGCGAGAGCCGGGCGGCCACTTCGGACAGTTCATCGCGCAACCGGGTGGCGCCGGCGTCTTCCGCGCGGCCGCGTTCCCACGCGGCGACATCGTCGCCGTCGAGCGCGCCGAGCGCGTCGAGGCAGGCAAGTTCTTCGATTCGGTCGCGGTTCATAGTTGGGGGCCGAGAAGTTCTTTCAGTTTCATCAAGCCGCGGCGGGCACGGGCTTTGACCGTGCCGAGGGGTTCGCCCAGACGGTCGGCAATTTCGCTCTGGGTGAAGCCGCGGAAGAAAGCCATCTCGATGACTTTCCTCTGTTCGGGCGAGAGGCGCCCCACGGCTTCGCGCAAAATCTGGTTTTTCTCTCCGGCATCCACCCCAGATAACGCCTCCCTCATCCCCGCGGATTCATCGACGACCGTCTCCTTCCCGAAATCGTCCCGCAGGCGGGTGCGTCGCTGGATGGCGCGGATGCGGTCGATCGAGCGGTTGCGGGTCAGGGTCAGGGCCCAGGTCAGCGGCTTGCCCTTGGCCGGATCGTAGAGTTTCGCCTTGTCCCAGATCTGGATGAAAACGTCCTGCACCACGTCCTGCGCGTCGGCATCTTCCTTCAAAAACTTCATCGCCGTGGCGTAAAGGATGTTCTTGTAGCGGTCGTAGAGCTGCTCGAAGGCCGCCCGCTCGCGCCTGGCCACGCGCGCCAGCAGATCCAGTTCGATGGCGCGGTCGTCTTGCTCCGGTGGTTGGCTCATGCGGCGTGGCGCAGCGCTTGGGCGACCACCCCGACCGTGCGGACAATATCCTCGTCCGTGTGCGCCGTGCTGATGAATCCCGTCTCGAACTGCGAGGGGGGAAAATACACACCATGCTCCAGACAGTAATGGAAAAATTTCGCGAACTTCGCGGTGTCCGATTTTTTCGCGTCGTCCGCATCCCGCACCGGACCCTCCGCGAAGAAGAGGCTGAACATGCTTCCCGCGCGGTGGAAGGTGCCGCCGGATGCCGCCACGTCCCCCCGCAAACCGTCTTCCAGTTGCCGCCCCAGCTCTTCGAGCCGCGTCTATGCCTCCGTCCGCTCGAGTTCGCGCAACTGGGCCAGCCCCGCCGCCATGGCCAACGGGTTTCCCGACAAGGTGCCCGCTTGGTAAACCGGACCTTCGGGCGCAAGGTGATCCATCACGTCAGCCCGCCCCCCGAACGCCCCGACTGGCAAGCCGCCGCCGATCACTTTGCCCATCGCGGTGAGGTCGGGCCGGATGCCCGTCAATTCCTGCACCCCGCCCCTGGCCAGACGGAATCCCGTCATCACCTCGTCGAAAACAAGCAACGCCCCGTGCGCCGTGCAGACTTCGCGCAGCTTGGCCAGATAGCCCGGCCGGGGCGGGATCAGCCCGGCATTGGCCGGCACCGGCTCGACCATGACCGCCGCAATGGCCCCGCCCTCGCGCGCGAAGGCCGCCTCGAGCGCCGCCGCGTTGTTGAACGGCAACGTGATGGTCAGCGCCGCCAGATCCGCCGGCACGCCCGCGCTGTCCGGCCGCCCGTGGGTCAGCGCCCCGCTGCCCGCGCGCACCAGCAGCGAATCGACATGCCCGTGGTAGCAGCCGTCGAACTTGACGATCTTGTCCCGGCCGGTGAAACCGCGGGCCAGGCGCACGCACGACATCGTCGCTTCGGTGCCGCTGTTGACCATGCGCACTTTTTCCACCGACGGCACCCACGCGCAGATCAGTTCCGCCATCTCGACCTCGAGCGGATTCGGGATGCCATAGCTCAACCCGCGACCCGCCGCCGCGCGCACCGCCTCCACCACCACCGCCGGCGCATGCCCGAGGATGGCCGGACCCCAGGTGCCGACGTAGTCGATGTATTCGTTCCCGTCGACATCGCGGATCTTCGCGCCGGCGGCATGGTCCACAAAAAACGGCTCGCCGCCGACCCCACCGGAAACGCGCACCGGGGGGGTGAGCCCCCCCGGGGGGGGGGGCCCG